>JAAYII010000050.1 GCA_012523535.1 Peptococcaceae bacterium | reverse complement strand
TTATACCGGCCGACTTGTCCACTGAAAAGGTAGCGATGATAAGAATTAAGATTAGGGCGGGAATAGACCAGCCTAATATTTTAAGTCCGGGAGACGTTGGTTTTGTCTGCTTGAGTTTGTCTAAGTCATGTTCTTTGAATAATTCGCTTTTAACACCAGGCACATGGCCGGCCCCAAGGACGGCAACTATTTTTTTGCCGGGGGCTTCTTTGATTTTTTGGGACAGGTATTGATCCCTTTCATCAATTAATATTGTTTTAAACTGGGGAAATGAACCCGCCAATTCATTTAAGGTGGAAGTTAGGATATCTTGGGATTTCAATTTCTCCAGCTCTTCTTCAGTAATTTCTTCGTCCAGCAACATGCCGAGAAGCATTTGGAACATGAGCTTGAATTTTCCCCAAATGCCCACTCCTTGCCACAAGCGGATCAAGGTGGTCTGGATATCCCGGTCGGCCAGGCAGATTTGGGCGCCGATTTCCTTGGCGGAATTTATAGCTTGAATCATTTCCTGGCCGGGTTCTATGCCAAACTGTTTAGCCAATCTTTTCTGGTAAGAGGACAAAACCAGATTGATCAGGAGAATCAGTGCTTTTTTTTCTTTAATGATTTTAAAGATGTCTGTATTTTTCCATTTGTCTTCTTCCATAATAGTTTTATAGCGGGAATCGCACAATTCAATGCATACAGTGGCCGGTTTTTCCTGTTCGATAACTGTTTTTACTTCTTCCGCACTCTGTCTGGATACATGGGCGGTACCGATGAGGATTATTTCTTTGTCTTCCAGCGTTAAGCGATATACGTTGCTTTCGCTCAAATAAACCACTCCTAAGTGTAGTATACCTTACTATAATAGCATATTTTAAAAAAATGTTTTGAAAATACTTGAACTGTAAATACTAGGTAAAGAATTTTTTACAGGAGGGACATTATGGAAGGTTTAGGAGGGCTGCTGCTTGTCGTTCAGCTTCTTTTTGTTTTAATCATAGGATTGTATTTTTGGAATATGTTGAGGCAGCAATATACTACCAGATGTTTGGTGGAAAGGGAGTCTATAAAACAAAAAGAAAAATTGGATAATATGAGGAAAATATCTCTTTCCATGCCCCTGTCGGAAAAAACAAGGCCGTCAACCTT
Source organism: Peptococcaceae bacterium (assembly GCA_012523535.1). Classification (GTDB taxonomy): domain Bacteria; phylum Bacillota; class Desulfitobacteriia; order Desulfitobacteriales; family Syntrophobotulaceae; genus JAAYMU01. The sequence continues at coordinate 578 of JAAYII010000050.1, read as the reverse complement.
GCAGGAGATTATCGGTCAGGCGGAAGGAGTTAAGGCTTTAAAAGCAGCCTTATGCGGTCCTAATCCTCAACATGTTCTTCTTTATGGGCCGCCCGGAGTGGGAAAAACCGCCGCTGCCAGGTTGGTTTTGGATGAGGCCAAGAAAAATCCGGCTTCTCCTTTTAGACCCGACGCCAAGTTTGTGGAGATTGACGGGGCGACTGCCAGGTTTGATGAAAGAGGTATTGCCGACCCTTTGATCGGTTCCGTGCATGATCCTATTTATCAAGGGGCGGGAGCCATGGGTATGGCCGGGATCCCCCAGCCTAAAATGGGGGCGGTGACCAAGGCCCATGGAGGAGTTCTGTTTATTGATGAGATAGGAGAGTTGCATCCTATCCAAATAAATAAACTCTTGAAAGTGCTGGAGGACAGAAAAGTTATATTGGAAAGCGCCTATTACAGTTCTGAGGACACCAATATTCCTGAGCATATTCACGATATTTTTCAAAACGGACTGCCGGCAGATTTTAGATTGATCGGAGCCACGACTCGTCGACCGGAAGAAATACCGCCGGCCGTACGCTCGCGCTGTATGG
>JAAYII010000049.1 GCA_012523535.1 Peptococcaceae bacterium | reverse complement strand
TACCAAACTTATACACGGTCTACCTGCATAAAGATGATTATTCCGTCTTGAAAAGCTTTGGCGATATTTTTCTTACCGAGTTGGCCAAACACCTTTATGAAGAAGGCAGAAAGCAGGGGTTTACTTTTTTGACCCCGCCCCTTGTGGAGATTAAAGAGGGGGATAATCTTAGCCCTGGTAGGATGAAAGTCAAGGGAGAGTTTGTATACTCTCTTGTCGTCCCTTGGTATGTTGAAGAGGAAAATGACAGCATTGAAAGCGAACCTTTGGAAAAAACCACAATTTTAGCGGAATCCGTAAGAAAAGCCCGTTCATTGGAATCCGATTGGAGCAGGAAAAGGCGTTATTATCTCGAAATTATTAAGGGCAATGACGCCGGAAAGATTTATTGTCTTGATCAAAAGGAAGTAACTGTCGGGAGGAACCAGGACTGCGATATAAAAGTCAACGATATGGAGGTATCCCGTCAACACCTTAAACTTATATGTGAAAATAATAGGTGGTTTGTTCAAGATTTGGGAAGCACCAACGGAACCTATGTCAATAGGTTGAGGGTGGACCGTTATATGGTAAATCCTGGAGATAGGATCAGAGCCGGGCAAACGCATTTCCGATTTAATATCGAGAAATAAGTTGGTGGTTGGCAATGCAAATAATTACGATCCTTGGAAGGATTTTGTTTGTTGTTTTTATTTATCTTTTCCTCTTGCGAGTTCTAACGGTCATGTTGGCGGATTTAAGGTCCAAGGGAATTCTGCGCAAGGCTCCCGAACCGGATGCAGGTTGCCTGGAAGTAATAAGCGGCACCGACTTGTTGCCCAAAGGCCGTAAAATCAGGATAGACGGGCGGGGAGTGACCATAGGCAGAGGCAAAGATAATGACATAGTTCTTCCCGATCATTATTGCTCTCTGGTTCATGCCGAGTTGAAGCACTATAAAGGGGTAACCACCATCGAGGACGTCGGCAGCACAAACGGGACTTGGGTTAACGGTGAGAGGATTGATTCTCCGGTACAATTGGTAGACGGAGATTATATTAAAATCGGTGGCATCACTTTTGTTTATTCGAGGTGGAGAAATGAAAGCTGTTAGTATTTATGAGACAGGGTGTGTGAGAAAAAATAACGAAGACTCCTACCTTGTTTTGCCTGATTATGGCCTGTTTGCAGTTGCGGACGGCATGGGCGGGCATAACGCCGGAGAAGTCGCCTCTTATTTGGCCATTGAAGAATTAAAGAAAAGAGCTTTCATGTTAAATTCAATCCGGACCGATGAGATCCAACAATGGGTTATATCGGCCATTGCCAACGCCAATAAAGAAGTGTTTGAAGCCTCTTGCTTTGACAGCGGCATGGAGGGAATGGGAACGACTCTGACAACTCTGGTGGTAAAGAATAATAAAGCGGTGATCGGCCATATCGGCGACAGCCGGATTTATATATGGCGGGATGGTCGGCTCTCCTTGCTTTCTGAAGACCATTCCATGGTCAATGAGCTTGTGCGCATGGGACATATTTCCGAAGAAAAGGCCAAAAATCATCCGCATCGCAATATTCTTTCCCGGGCCTTAGGGATAGAAAGACATACCGAAATAGACTGCTTCCAGTTGGATACTCAAGCCGGCGATGTCTTCCTGCTATGTACGGACGGTTTCTCCAATGTTATTGAAGACGAAGAGATTGCAAGGGAATTCCGAAGTGAAGGATCATGGGAGGAGCATTTGGAAAAACTGAAGGATCTAATAATCAAGAGGGGGGCTCCCGACAATTTTACGGCAATTTGCTGTATTTTAAACGGGGAAAACGATGCTGAATAGTTTTTCCTTAAGATTGTTGACTCTCGCCATTTTTTGGCTGGGTTTATTGGTTTTAAAACTGACCAATATGCTGGAGAGCCATTTCCTACCCCTGGCTATAGTTTTTTCGGTGCTTATTCTTTTAGGTGCGGTATTGGAGATATTCCTCGGTTATGCCGGTGATCGTTATTTACTGCCTGTTGCCGAGACCTTGCTTGCCATTGGTCTTGTTTTGTTAATCAGGGTTAATCCTTCCCTGGCTGAAGACCAGTTTGTATGGGCATTCCTGGGTTTGATCGTTTTTTATATTGTTCTTTTCGGGCTGCGGGACTACCGCAAATTGGAACAATACCAGTATATTTGGGGTTTGGCTGCTTTAGTGCTTCTTCTTGCTACCCTGCTTTTCGGGATTAATATACATGGCGCTACGAGCTGGATAAAAATTGGTTCCAGAAGTTTTCAGCCTGAGGAATTGGTCAAAGTAGTGCTCCTTTTGTTTATGTCCGCTTACCTCAACAATAACCGGGAGCTTCTGCGCATAGGCACTATTCAAGTGGGTAGAATTTCTTTGCCTGACAGGAGGACCTTGGGTCCCTTTGCTTTTATCTGTCTCATCGTCTTGGCTTTGCTGGCGGCCCAAAAGAGTTTGGGTACGGCATTGGTATTTTTCTTATTAATGGTTTTTGTTGTCTATATGGTTACGGAAAGACTGTTTTACTTGGCCATGTCCGTCCCGGCAGTCCTGCTTATGGGGACGGCCGGTTATATATTTTTCGATCATGTGAAGATCAGAGTGGCGACTTGGCTTAATCCCTGGGCTGATTCCACGGGAGGGGGCTTTCAAATAGCGCAGTCTATTTTTGCGATAAGCGGCGGCAGGTTACTGGGCACCGGTTTGGGTAACGGCATCGGGGCTTATCAGATTCCTTTGGCGGAAACAGATTTTATTTTTTCGGTTCTGGCTGAGGAGTTGGGTTTTTTCGGCGCCATGGCTGTAATTACTCTCTTTCTGGTTTTGGTTTTAAGGGCGCTGGCAACAGGTATTAAAGCCCCGGATCGCTTTGGCCAGATATTGGCTGCAGGTATAGGTATTTTAATCGGTTTGGAAGTATTGATTATCTTGGCCGGAATTACCAAGATGCTTCCGCTGACCGGGCTCCCGCTGCCTTGGATAAGTTATGGGGGGAGTTCACTGATAATTCATTTCCTTCTTTTAGGTTTAGTCACCAATATCTCTCATAATTCCTCATATTCTCTGAGCACAGCAAGGAATAAGCGGGTTGGTGTTTATGAACAGCGGCATACGTAAAATTGCCTTAATATTTGTATTCAGTTTCGTATTTTTAAGTTTCAGTCTCCTATACTGGCAGGTTATTCGTGCTGATACCATGTTGGATAATCCCGCCAACCGAAGGGCGGTTTTATTGGAAAAAAGGATTATGAGGGGCGGAATTTATGATTGCAACGGTGTAGTACTGGCTCAAACCATCCAGACGGAAAAGGGTAAGGTGAGGGTATACCCGCAGAAAGATATGTTTCAACCCTTGTTGGGCTATGCTACCGTTAAGTACGGTTCCGCCGGTTTGGAAGCCGCCGAGGCGGCTAATCTCTTAGGGATGAAGGAAAGATCCCTGGTCCGAAAAATTGAAAACACTTTTGAGTTGCCACGGGAAGGCAATGACCTGATTTTAACCTTGGACGCCCGGCTGCAGGAAGTGGCATATCAAAAACTGAACGGCAGAGCGGGAGCGGTGGTTGCCCTGGATCCTCGCAACGGGAAGGTATTGGTACTGCTGAGCCAGCCGAGTTTTGACGGCAATACAATTGTGGAGGACTGGGACGAGGTTATTAACAGGGAGGGAAGCCCCTTGTTAAACCATGCTTTTGCCAAATTTCCCCCGGGCTCAATTATGAAAGTTGTCACCTCCGCTGCCATTTTCCGTTCCGGTCTTGATACATCTGCCCTCTATCATTGCCAGGGGTCTACGGTAATTAACGGCCAAACCATAACCGAACAGAACAACAAAGCCCATGGCTGGGTTAATTACGATCTTGCCTTGGCCTATTCCTGCAATAATTATTTTGCCGAGTATGGAGTGCAAGCGGGGGCTAAGAGCTTTTTGCAAGCCGCGGCTGATTTCGGTTTCGGCCAAAAGATTCCTTTCAATTTGGATATTCCGGTATCTTCCATCACGAGGGACGAAGCTTTGCCCGACAAGCTTAGTGTAAATCTTTTTGCGGCCAGCACTTTCGGCCAAGGGCAGGTTATGGTCAGCCCTTTCCATATGGCTTTAATTACGGCCGGTGTAGCCAATAAAGGAATAATAATGACTCCCCAACTCATTGAGAGGGTATTGGATTCACAGCAAAATATTATATATAATTGTAAACCGGAAGTATGGCTTAAAGCTTTAAGTGTTGAGGAAGCAGAAAAGGTAAAAAACGCTATGATTTTGGCTGTGAACGAAGGTACTGCCGCCCCCGGAGCCATTCCGGGAGTGCAGATAGCCGCTAAGACCGGATCTGCCGAACCCGGGGGCGATAAGGATACGCATGCTTGGTATATTGCTTTTGCCCCTGCGGACAACCCTATTATTGCCTTAGCGGTCTTGGTGGAAAACGGCGGTACAGGGGGCGGAGCCGCTGCACCGATCGCCAAAGCTGTGATCGAAAAGGCGTTGGAATTGAAAGAAGGTGGTAACCAGTGAGCAAAATGTATGGCGGAAGATATGAGATAGAGGAAAAGATCGGAGCAGGCGGGATGGCCATTGTTTATAAAGCGCGTGATACCCTGCTCAACCGGACGGTGGCCATCAAGGTCCTAAGGGAACAGTTTGCTTCCGATGAAGGTTTTATCCGGCGTTTCCGTCGAGAAGCTCAGGCTGCGGCCAGTTTGTCCCATCCCAATATTGTATCTATTTTTGATGTGGGCAAAGACGGTCAGGAAGATTATATAGTCATGGAATATGTTTGGGGCTCAACCTTAAAAGATATTATCCGTAAGGAAGCTCCAATGCCTCCCCAAAAAGCTCTTAAAATTACAAGGCAAATTGCCGAGGCTTTGGCCCATGCCCATGCCAATCATATTATTCATCGGGACATTAAACCCCAAAATATCTTGATCACCTGGGATGGCAGGGTAAAGGTCACTGATTTTGGCATTGCCAGAGCCGTCTCTTCCTCTACTTTGACCCATACCGGGGATATCGTGGGGTCAGTACATTACCTTTCACCGGAACAGGCTAAGGGCGCTCAGATCAATGAACAGTCCGATATCTATTCTCTTGGTATTATTCTTTATGAAATGATAACCGGCAAAGTGCCTTACGATGGGGATACGCCAATAACCATTGCTTTAAAGCATATTCAAGAGGATGTGGAACTGCCTAGTAAAACCGGTTTGGAAGTCCCTCCGGAAATTGATACCCTTATTATGAAGGCCCTGGCTAAATCAGTTGACGACCGTTATAAAAGTGCGCAGGAATTCCTGGCGGATTTGGAACGTATTGAAAACGGCCAGACCATTGTCCGGGAGAACAAACCGGCCGAAGATGAGGATGAGATGCTCAAAACCCAGGTTCATAGAGGTCTAAAGCAGCAAATACTTCCGGCTGAGGACCGGAATCTGGAAGATACCTGGCAACAAAAAGGAAAAAAGAAAAAGAGAATACCGCGGGCGTTGGTAATAACTTTGGCAGTTATCATTGTTTGCTCAGCTATCGCTTTGGGGATACACAAATATTTTTTCGTGCCCGAGGTAACAGTGCCTGACCTTAAGGGTATGACTCTAACCGAGGCCAAAAATGAACTGGAGAAACACAATTTGGTTTTGGGAGATAATCCGCAGTACGAATTTAGCGATGAATATGAAGAGGAATTGATTATTGATCAGGACCATAAACCCAATTCGAAGGTTAAAGCGGGAAGGGTTATATCGGTCGTGATCAGTAAAGGGCCGGAAAGACTTGAATTCCCGGATGTTACCACCAACAATCCTACTTTGGAGAATGCCATAAGTATAATTAAAGCCGCAGGATTTAAAGAAGAAAACATTTCTGTTGTATACAGTCCCCATGCCATTATCGATAAAGATCGAGTTATTGGCCAAGATCCAGGACCCAAGTCCATATGGCCGACATCTTCACCCATAAAACTGTATGTAAGCAGCGGTCAGCAATTAGCTATGGGAGTTATGCCGGATGTTACGGGCTATACTTCCGCCCTGGCCAAACAAACCCTTGAAGCTTACAATTTAATAGTTATTGCCAAACCCGAGCCTTCTAATGAATACCCGATTGATATAGTTATAACCACTGTTCCTAAACCCGGGCAGCCTGTAAAACAAGGTTCGGAGGTTATTATTGTAGTTTCACAAGGACCGGGACCGCCGCCGTAAGCCATAGAAGTTTAACAGTAGTTTAAGCTTTAATAGGGAGATGGTTAGCGGTTATATGCTCATCGAGGGGAAATTGATTAAGGGTTATGCCGGATTTTACTATGTTTATGCCAATGACCGAGTATGGGAGTGTTCCTTGCGCGGTCGTTTTCGCGTCAAAAAGCAGGATTTCATTCCGGGAGACAGGGTTCTGATTTTGCCCGGAGTTGAGAATAAGGCTACCATTGAAAAAGTGCTGGAACGTCGTAATTCACTGGTTCGTCCCAATGTGGCCAATGTCGATCAGGCTTTCCTTGTCTTTGCCAGAAAAATGCCCGATCCCGATTATAATCTCCTCGATAGGCTCTTGGTTCAAGTTGGCAGGACCGGTTTGCAAGCTGTAATTATCTTTACCAAAACTGATTTGGTGGCGGATTTAGTTGATCCCCTGCATGAGTATTACCGAACTTGTGGCTACCAAGTGCTGAACATATCCAATAAAACCCTTGAAGGCATAGATGAAGTGAAAAAATTGGTCCATGGTAAGATAACGGTATTAGCCGGCCCTTCCGGTTCCGGCAAATCCAGTCTTTTAAACTGCCTGCAGCCACAGAAGGAGCAAAAAACAGGAGAAGTCAGTGCCAAAATCGGAAGAGGCAGGCATACTACTCGCCATGTGGAATTAATACCCATAGATGGGGGGCTGGTGGCAGATACCCCCGGTTTTTCTTCTCTTTATTTGCCTGAAATGAAACGCGAGGAGTTGCAGCTTTATTTTCCCGAATTCTTAAAATATAAAAATTACTGCCGTTTTAGAAGTTGCTTGCATGATAAAGAACCGGACTGCGCCGTTAAAGAGGCTTTGAATGAATCGAAAATATTGCCTTTAAGGTACAAACATTATATTCAATTCTTGCAAGAAATAATTCTTAGGGAAAAAAAGTATTAAATTCTTTGGTCGAAAAAAAGTACGGCAATTTGCGAACGAAAAAAGGATTTGCCAAATAAAGCAAGAATTAATCTTAACTGGTCTTATCATTTTAATATCCGTAGTGGATAAACTAAAATCAAACCTTTTGATTGTAATAGAAAGAGGGATAATATGGCTTTAACCGTTGCTCCTTCTCTTCTTTCTGCAGATTTTGCCAGACTGGGAGAAGAAGTGAAACGAGTGGAAAGGGCTGGAGCGGATATCCTCCATATTGATGTTATGGATGGGCATTTTGTTCCCAATATAACCATTGGTCCGCTGGTTGTCGAATCTTTGCGCAAGATTACAACTCTGGAATTTGATGTCCATTTAATGATTGAAAATCCGGAAAGATATTTGGAAGACTTCGTTAAGGCCGGTGCGGATCATATTACTATAAGTATTGAAGCAACAAAACATGTCCATCGTGTTATCCAGCAGATAAAATCCCTTGGAGTCACTGCCGGTGTGGCTTTGAATCCGGGCACCTCCTTGGATGTTTTAACTTATATCCTGCAGGATTTGGATATGGTTTTGCTTATGACTGTAAACCCCGGTTTTGGCGGGCAAAAGTTTATCCCCGAAATACTGCCCAAAATCGTAGCCTTATCGGGGATACTTAAAGAGGTAAATCCTTTATGCCGGATTGAAGTTGACGGAGGCATAAATACCGAAACCGCTCGTCTGGTGAGCAGGGCGGGGGCTGAAATTCTGGTGGCCGGGTCTGCTGTTTTTTCCGCTCCGGATCCGGAAAAAGCCATAAAAGATATCCTCCAGGCAGCCCGTGAAGAACAAAAATAAGGCGGAAGGACCATGAGAATTGCAATTCTGGCCGCCGGGGAATGGGATCCTGTTTGGGGCAGGGCTCAATTGACAGAAGAAAAGTATGATCTGCTTATTTGCGCCGACGGTGGAGCCAACCTGGCTTTGACTGCCGGGGTCTTTCCCGACGTGCTCATAGGAGATTTGGATTCGGTCAGTCAGGATACGATTGACTTGTGCCGGCGGGAAAATGTGAAAATAGTAAAATATCCCTCAGAAAAAGATCAAACAGATTTGGAGTTAGCCGTTGATTATGCTCTAGGTTTATTTAAGGGGCGGCCGGCAGAAGAGATTTCGCTTTATGCGGCAGGCGGGATGAGGATGGATCATTTGCTGGGCAATATTGCTGTCATGCTCGGTGCCGCCCAAAAAAAAGTTTAGGTTGTTATGAAGGACAAAGCCTTCCGCGCTTGGGTCATGCTGCCCGGCCGGGAAACCATAAAGGGGAAAGAGGGTCAGCGTCTTTCCATAATTTCTTTGTCCGAAAAGGCAAAGTTAAAATCCCAGGGTTTGTATTACGAACTGAATAACCTGGTCTTGTGGCAAAATTCAGCCCGCGGTATCAGCAATGTGTTGGTAGAAAACGAGGTTTTTCTGGAAGTACTGTCGGGATATGTGTTTATCGTTCAGAATATTTGATCCTTAGGTGCAAAAATAAGTTAACCCCGGTTACATGCCGGGGTTAATACTATAACTGTACTATTGTTTCAGGTAAGATTAAACAGCTCGTTGGACTTTTCCGGAGCGCAAACACCTTGTACAGACTTTGAGATGGGTAGGAGTACCGTTTACGACAGCACGGACACGCTGGAGGTTAGGTTTCCAGGTGCGTTTGGTGCGAATATGGGAGTGGCTTATTTTCATTCCTGTAGAAACTCCTTTTCCGCAAATAGCACATACTCTAGCCATGTTTAATACCTCCTTTACGCCCAAAAAGTGATACTAATAAAGTTTAGCAGATGTTTTTTAAAATGGCAAGGGTTTAGTTAACAATTTCGGGCTCAAGCTTTGTTGTTCGTTAGATTGTATTTGACTAAAACCTGTTCGTTATATTATCCTATTTGTAAATGATAAAGTTTATAAAATAGACATCCGGGATTATATCATATGGATAAGTCTTAATATAATATAAGCGGGGAAGTGAGGTTTCACAAATGGGTAAGCTTATGGAAACCCAACTGGGAAAGATAGAGATAACTGAAGAAGTTATTGCTACAATTGCCGGTGCTGCAGCGATTGAGTGCTACGGGCTGGTAGGAATGGCTTCCCGTAAAATTTCCGATGGCGTTTCGGGTTTATTGAAAAGAGAAAATCTTTCCAAGGGAGTAACCGTTACTTTTCAGGAAGATATGGTTATTATCGATTTATATATAATCGTGGGTTATGGGATAAAAATTTCTGAAGTAGCTTCAAATGTTATGGAGAGAGTTCGGTACACAGTTGAAACTATGACCGGCCTTAAAGTTTCTGAAGTAAATGTTAATGTCCAGGGAGTAAGATTATTAGAATAAATGTAAATCAGAAATTTTGTAAAGCCGGCAATAAAGATAATAAGCCAGAAATAAGAACTATGAGTGGGAGGATAAGTTCGAAGTGGATACAGACTCAAAAGCTGTAACATTCCAAGGTACACAAACCCTTGATGGTATTAAATTTAAATATATGCTAAGTTGCGGGGCGGAACAACTCGAAAAGTATAAGAAAGAAATCGATGCTTTAAACGTTTTCCCGGTGCCTGACGGGGATACCGGAACTAATATGAATTTGACTTATCGTGCGGCCTGCCAGTCAGCGGAAAAAGTAACGACCAATTCCATCCATGATGTAGCGGCTGCAGCTTCAATGGGCTCTTTAATGGGGGCCAGGGGAAACTCAGGCGTGATCCTTTCCCAGATATTAAGGGGTATAGCCAAAGGGCTGGAAGGAATCAGCCAAGCGAATGCTCTTCAATTGGCCCATGCATTACAAACCGGTGTGGAAACCGCTTATAAAGCAGTGATGAAACCTATTGAGGGGACAATTCTGACAGTATCCCGCGAGACGGCCAAGGGAGTTTTCAATAAAGCCAAAAGCGGTGAAACTGACATTTTAAAAATTCTAAAAGCCGGTTTGGAAAGAGGAGAAGCAACCCTGCTTAAAACTCCGGATATGTTGCCCGTTCTCAAACAAGCCGGGGTTGTGGATGCCGGGGGCAAAGGTTTCCTTACGATTATCAGCGGTTGGGTGGCTGCTCTGGAAGGCAAGGTTCCCGAAGCTCAAATTGGTCGGAGTGATGATTTGGAAACCCCGGCGGCTACGGGAATAGTGGAAGTCGAAAGCTTGGAGTTTCCCTATTTTACCGAATTCTTGGTTAAAGGAAACGGCCTTGAGCCTGAAAAAATCAGAGAGGGCTTAATTGACCGCGGCGACTGTTTATTGGTTGTCGGTACGGAGGAAGTTGTAAAAATTCATATTCATACCCAAAATCCGGGACTCATTCTTGATTATGGTTTAAAATTCGGTTCCTTGCATGAGGTCCAAATCCATAACATGCTCGCTCAAAATGAAGCCGCCGCCCATCAAGCCAAAGGAGAAGATTTTCAATCCACTTTGGTTGAACAACAAGAAGCGCAAGAGGAACAAGCGGAGTTAAAGGAATACGGGATTGTTGCCGTAGCCATGGGAGAAGGAATTGGCGAGGTCTTTAACAGTCTTGGGGTTGAGCAGGTTGTATTCGGCGGACAGACTATGAACCCCTCCACCAGTGATTTGGCTGAAGCGGTGTTAAAAATTAAGGCCAAAAATGTATTTATTTTGCCCAATAACGGCAACGTTATAATGGCGGCCAGCCAGGTTAAAGACGTAGTCAACGGCCGGCAGGTCCATGTTATTCCTACCAAGTCGATTCCCCAGGCAATTTCAGCTCTTTTGGCTTTCAATTCAGACAACCTTCCTGAAGAAAACATCAAGAATATGACGGAAGCTTTAAATCATGTGGTATCCGGCGCGGTTACCTATGCCGTTCGCGATTCCCAATTTGGGGATTTGGCAATAGCGGAAGGTGATATTATAGGATTAATTGAGGATAAAATTGCCGCTACCGGCAGGGAGATATTTGAAGTCGCCCAAAAAGTATTGGAAAAAATGAACTGGCGGGAAAAAGATATAGTAACGGTTTTCTACGGCAAAGATATGGATGAGGAAGAAGCTAACCAGTTGACGGAATGGCTGGAAAGTGAAAAGCCGGATATTGAAGTTGAAATGTATGCCGGTCAGCAGCCCTTATACTACTATATTTTGGGAGTGGAGTAAACGGAGAGCAGGGGTATTGCTTGCTTAAAATACTCCTCGCCGAATAAAAATAAAAGTTTGTCATGATCAATTATGTAAAGAGTTTAGCAAAAGCAATAAAGGCTGAAGAAATCCAAGGCTGTCTTAACATGGGGGCCATGGAAAGTTTCAGCTCTTTTTTGCTGGATATTTTACCGAATTTCAAAGGAAAATTATCGGAAGAGTTTTTGAAAGAAATCAAGAAACTGGCTGAGGAATACAGCCTGGCCAGTCCTAGCCGCAGGCGTGTTTTGCTCGCTGTTTTAAAAGAAAAATTGGATGTGCTTTGGACCGAAATGAATAACAGTGGGGAAACAGGGCAGGCTTGGCATGAGCAAAAAGGCTGGGAAGCCGGCCTTCCTGCCAAGGCCAACACCGGCTTAAATCCAAGTTTGCAATATGTGAAAGGGGTCGGTCCTCAAAGGTTTAAGCAGTTTGCCAATATGGGCGTACATACGGTTGAGGACTTGCTTCGATATTTTCCGCGTCGCTATGAAATCAGGAGAAAACGCAAAATTGAAGATTTAAGGGATAACGAACTGGCCACGGTATCCGGAACAGTCGTCGGCAGCCATATTAGCAAAGGAAAAATAAAAGTAGTAAAGTTAAATATTGCCCAAGAAGATAAGAACATTTATGCCGTCTGGTTCAACAAAATCTATATTCCCAAACAGTTTCCCCCCGGGACCGAAGTGTCGGTTACCGGGAAAGTCCAATGGAACAATAGCATTCCGGAACTTTTGGCCACCGATATTACCAGGGGAAACAGTGAAGGTCCGCCAGAGGAAATTGTACCGGTTTATTCGGAAAGCGGACAGCTTAACTCCAAAGCCATACGAACCGTTATAAAGAATGTTTTGCCCTATACTGAGAAATACTTCCCTGAAATTCTGCCGGAAGATAGTTATAAATTAATGCCCCGCCCCCAGGCTTATAGAGAAATACATTATCCTTCTTCCCTGGAGGCATTGAAAAAAGCAAGAAATAGGTTGGTTATAGAGGAAATATTGTTCCTCCAACTGGCCCTGGCCCTTTTGCGTTCACCCGGGGAACAGCCTTCGGGATTGGTACTTGACGGCGGTACGGAACTGGTGAATAAATTCCTGCAGGGCCTTCCTTTTAAACTGACCAGGGCTCAAGTTAGGGTAATTAAAGAAATATTCAAGGATATGGCTGACGGCCGTAAAGCCATGGCCAGGCTTTTGCAAGGGGATGTGGGTTCAGGCAAGACCGTGGTAGCCATGACGGTTATGTTAAAAGCCGTAGGTTCGGGGTATCAAACTGCCATCATGGCTCCGACCGAAGTTTTGGCCCAGCAGCATTACCAGGCCCTAACCAAAGCTTTTACCCCTCTGGGTGTGGAAGTGGTATTCTTGGCAGGGGGCCAAGGAAAAAAAGAACGAACGGATATTTTGAGCAAGATATCATCGGGGCAAGCTCAAGTTGTGGTGGGAACCCAAGCCTTGATTCAGGAAAATGTGCATTTCCGCAATTTGGGATTAGTGGTGACCGATGAGCAACATCGCTTTGGGGTAAGACAACGTACCATGCTCCAGAACAAAGGCCAAAACCCCCATGTCCTGGTTATGACAGCAACCCCTATTCCCAGGACTTTGGCTTTGACTCTCTATGGAGATTTACAGCTTTCCGTTCTTAACGAAATGCCTCCGGGAAGAAAGCCCGTTATTACCAAGAGAATATCGGAACGAAATCGACCGAGCCTGGAAAAATTTTTGGAGCGGCATATTGCCTACGGCAGACAAGTTTATGTCGTTTGCCCGCTGGTGGAAGAGATGGAAAAATCCGATCTCGTTTCTGCCAGCAAGACAGCGGATTCCTTGCAACTGCGTTTTCCCCAATACCAGGTGGCTTTGTTGCACGGCAAAATGAAAAGTCAGGAAAAAGAAGAGATCATGGAGCGTTTCCGCCGGGGTGACATAAAAATTTTGGTCACGACTACGGTGATTGAAGTAGGGGTTGACGTCCCCAATGCCACGATCATGGTTGTGGAAGGTGCCGAGCGTTTTGGGCTTGCCCAGCTTCACCAGCTTAGAGGGAGAGTGGGCAGAGGCAAGGAACAATCTTATTGTTTTTTGGTTAGCAATGTTGCGGACAGTGCCCGCCTTAACATTCTGTGCCATTCTGAAGACGGTTTCAGAATTGCAGAAGAAGATTTGAAAATACGGGGGCCGGGAGAACTCTTGGGCTTGCGGCAGCATGGAGTGCCGGAGTTAAAGCTAACCGATCTGACACGGGATTCGCTATTGGTGGAAAGAGCCTATAATATACTGCAAGAAGCTTTAAAGAATCCCGAAAAGTATGAAAAACTTTATCGGGAAGTTAAGAAGCTTTATGATAAGGAAAAAACGGGACTGAATTAACCGTTTCGTCATAAACCGGAAACCGGGTTTCGGGAGCCGGAAATCCGGTCAAGATTGGGGGTTGCAGGGTGGATATAGAATACTTTGAACAGTTGTGGGCCAGGAAGGAAAACAAGTACAGCAGTTTTAAAGAGGGAGACTCTAAAGCATGGGATAATCGGGTTGAGGAGTTTACTACCGATAAGTCTGATGAACGGATTGAGCTTGTTGCCCGGTTTTTAAGAGAAAAACATTTGTTGCAGGAAACAAGCACAGTGTTAGATATCGGTTGCGGGCCGGGAAGATTCGCTTTGGAGTTTGCGCGTACTGCAAGACAAGTAATTGGCATAGACATTTCCCCGAAAATGCTGGACGCAGCGGAAAAAAATCTTCAGTCCGCCCGCCTGGATAATGTGCAATTTAAAAATTTAGACTGGCAGGAAGCTGATTTGCAGACTTTAGGCTGGCTCCATAAATTTAGCCTGGTAACCGCTTTTATGTCGCCGGCAGTAAATAACAGAAGCATGCTGGAAAAAATGACTCAGGCCAGCACGGACTATTGTTTGTTATGCCATTTTCTGCAACGTGAAAGCTCAATTGCTGATGAGTTGAAAAAAAGAATCTTGGGTGATTATCCTAAAGATAAATATGGAAACAAAGGACTTTATTGCAGTTTCAACATTCTTTGGCTTTCCAATTATTATCCGGAGTTAATTTGTTTTGATACCTTTAGAGAAGTGACAAGATCCTTGCCGGAAGCAATCCGGTATTATTCCAAAAAATTAGAGCACAAAGTGACCCTGACTCCCGCTCAAAAAGAGTTTATAGCCGATTATTTGGAGGACAAAGCGGAAAACGGACAGGTGACGGAGGTTATCAAAGGCAAGATTGGCTGCATCTACTGGAAAAAGCGGGAATAATGCATAAGGAATATGCCAGTAATTTACTGGTATTTTTTTATATCTTAAGCCGAGACTATTGCTAGAAAAAGTTAAGGAGGTATTCCGGTCTTGGTAAAGAAGAATGAGGATAAGATGGAGGAAATAGAAAACATGAAATACGAAGTAGCCCAGGAAATGGGACTTCCACTGAGCAAAAAGCGAAAGAAAAAAGGCAATGGTTAGTTTAGTTATAATCAGTAATTTCAGGGTGTATGCTGAGATTCAAAGCCTTGGCAATAATCCTGGAACTGTTGTCTATGAGCTCATCGACTTCTTTAGGAGTAACCATTAAACTGTCCTGAAAAGGTGACAGGGCTTTTTTCATAATATTGATCAGTACCTGTTCATTTTCTTCCGTATAAATTTGAGCTAAAGAAGGCTCTGATTCCATCTGGCTAAATAACTCCTCCACCGTCCTATGGGCAATAACCGCCGCATTAACAACTGTCGGCACACCTATGGCAATGACTTTACAGCCCAGGGTTTCTTCCGTCAGCCCTTTGCGATGGTTGCCTATTCCCGAGCCCGGGTTTATCCCGGTATCGGCCAATTGGATCGTAGTCCCGATTCTTGACAGGTCTCCGGCAGCTAAAGAATCAATGGCGATAACATAATCGGGTTTAACGTGCTGCACCAGACCGTGGATTACTTCCGCGGTTTCGATACCCGTAAGTCCCAAGACTCCGGGCGAGATGGCTGAGACTTTGCGCATCTTGCCCCTTACATCTTCCGGTGTATAATGAAAAAGATGACGGGTTACCAAAACTTTTTCCACTACTTTGGGTCCCAGGGCGTCAGGCGTAGCCTGCCAATTCCCCAGACCCACTATCAGGATGCTGGTGTCTTCGTTTAGCTTGAGCAGCTTGGCCAAATGACGGGCCAATATTTCAGCCAGTTCTTTATGTTGTTGGGGATTGTTGTCCTTTATATGTGGAGCATCAATGGTAATGTAATTACCTTTGGGCCGGCCAAGCACCTTTTCGCCCTTTTTATTGATTATGGTGATTGTCGTAA
Source organism: Peptococcaceae bacterium (assembly GCA_012523535.1). Taxonomy (GTDB): domain Bacteria; phylum Bacillota; class Desulfitobacteriia; order Desulfitobacteriales; family Syntrophobotulaceae; genus JAAYMU01. The sequence continues at coordinate 510 of JAAYII010000049.1, read as the reverse complement.
CGGAGGTGGGGCCGATTTCTTCCTTTTGCATTACAACTCCCGAAACTTCCCTACCTGTCTCACCGCGCAGCAGTTCATGAGCTTCTACAGCCAAGTCTACATAAATATTCATTTTTTTGAACAAGCTTGATTTTCTCATAAATAAACTCCCAACCGTTTCATTATAATTGAAAAGAACTGGCCCAAAGGCCAGTAAAAAGGATTATGATGAGAAGGTTAAAGATGTAGTTTCGAAACTTCTTATAGTATGTTTTATTTAGGACTGTTCTATTCATTTTAGATTATTTTTTAGCCTGAATTTTGAATTTGAATAAGAAAAAAGTATTGAAAATTATGCAAATATTGTATAATGAAATTTAAGTATTATAATTCAATTTTGGAATGAATCCGATGCGTATAATATCCGGAGAATGGAAAGGACGACGTTTGAAAGCCGTTAAGGGATTGGAAACCAGACCGACTTCAGATAAAGTTAAAGGTGCAATTTTTAATATTTTAGGCGATAAAGTT
>JAAYII010000048.1 GCA_012523535.1 Peptococcaceae bacterium | reverse complement strand
TTAAACCATCCCTGGCGATTATCCGTGTCGGCAACAGGCCCGATGATGTCTACTATGAAAACAGTATTGTCAAAAACTGTGAAAGTATGGGCATTTGGCCCCAAAGGTTTATTTTGGAACAAAATATTTCCATGGATGATTTTATTGAAGTTTTAAATATTGTTAATGCCGAACCGAGAATACATGGAATAATGATTTTCCGGCCTTTGCCCCGGCAGTTGGATGAAGAGATCTTGCAGCATATAATTGACCCCGCCAAGGATATTGATTGTATGAATCCCTTAAATCAGGCCAAGGTTTTTGCCGGTGATATGTCGGGTTTGCTGCCTTGTACACCGGCAGCTGTTATGGAAACTCTGAAATATTATCAAATCGGACTTAAAGGAACCCATGTGGTTGTCGTGGGCAGGAGTATGGTAGTGGGCAAACCTTTAAGCATGATGTTGCTTAAAGAAGATTCCACTGTTACGATTTGTCATTCCAAAACTCAAAACTTACCTGAAGTTTGCAGGAATGCGGACATTTTAGTGGCGGCCATCGGCAAAGCCAAATTTATCGACGATAAATATATTAGCGATAAGAGCATCGTGATTGATGTGGGAATAAACGATACCGGAGACGGGAAGATATGCGGTGACGTTGATTTCCAAGCGGTTGTCAACAAAGTGCAAGCTATAACTCCGGTACCGGGAGGAATAGGCTCTATCACTACAACTCTCCTGCTTAAAAATGTGGTGCAAGCCATCCACCTGCAAAAAAGCCGGCATTATAGAAATGATTTTAACCATAAAGATCTACATTAACTTTTAAGGAGTGAGGGACAATGATTATTATCGGAGAAAAAATTAATGGCACAATTCCGGTGGTTAAAAAGGCTATAGAAGAAAGAGACGCTGATTTTATACGTCAAAGAGCCATCGACCAAACCAATGCCGGGGCTCATTACCTGGATGTATGCGCCGGTACTGCGCCGGAAGTGGAAGTTGAAACCTTAAAGTGGTTGATGGATATTGTGCAAGACGCCGTAGATTTGCCGCTTTGCATTGACAGCCCCAATCCTCGGACCTTTGAAGCCGTATTAAAATATGCCAAAAAGCCGGGTATTATTAACTCCGTATCCGAAGAGGGAGAAAAGACAGATATCATATATCCTTTAATTGCCGGAACGGATTGGCAGGTTATTGCTTTAACCTGTGACAATGACGGAATCCCCAGAACAGTCGAGGCGAGAATCGATATTGCCAAGAGATTGGTAGAAAAGGCGGCCAAATATAACATTACACCTGACAGGATTCATCTCGATCCTTTAGTAATTGCTTTGGCCACTGACAATAATTCCGTTCATAATTTTGTCAATACCATGAAAGCCATCAAGGAAATGTATCCTTCAGTTAAAATCACATCCGGTTTAAGCAATATATCTTTTGGTATGCCTTTAAGAAAAGTCATAAACCAAACATTTTTAACCATTGCTACCTTCTTTGGCATGGATTCAGCGATTATGGACCCTTGCAGCCGGGATATGATCGCCACCTTACTGGCAACCGAGGCTTTGATGGGCAAAGACCGGCATTGCCGCAAATATAACGAGGCTTACCGTAAAGGAAAAATCGGTCCTTTGCCACAAGCTTAAAGTAAATAAAGCTTGTCGGTAGTGGCCTGTTCCAACCTTCAGCCTATTTTTTGGACTGAGGTGGTTTTGTGAAAATCGTAATTATCTGCTGTGAGGTATTAAAAGCTGAATTAACCATGCTTATGGAAAAAACCGGCATATATTATCCGGTAATTTGGATTTCCTCCGATTATCACCTAAACCCGGAAAAACTTCGCCTCAAATTGCAAAGTGAAATCGATCAAGTTCGGGATGCAGATAGAATATTGCTCTGTTATGGCTGCTGTGGCAATGCCATAATAGGTTTAAAGGCTACTACCGCTGACCTTTTGTTTTTCAAGACCGAAGATTGTATAGAAATAATGCTTACGAAACCCAATACCAAATTCGAGCGGCAAAAAGCAACTTATTTTTTGAGTAAAGGTTGGTTGGAAGGAACAAAAAGTATTCTGAAAGAAAAAGAATACATGATTAAACGTTACGGCCGAGAACGGGCCAATAAGATTCTTAAAACCATGCTCAACAATTACCGGTATTTACTGTTTATTGATTCGGGTGTCGCCGATGAACAGGCTTTTAACGCCATGGTGGAGACTTGTGGCCAGTTTGCCGCCGGCATGGATTTGGAATTTAAAGTAGAAAAATCGGATAATTGGCTTTTAGAGCAGTTCTTGCTTAATAAGCCCAATGACAAATTTCACTTATTACCAAAGGGAGAGGTTATTACATCCCGGATTTTTAATAACGGGCAAGAAAACACACAAGAAAACACGCTGTCCGGATTATAATGGATTTTATAGTTCGGAGGCTACTTTTTTTCTAGGACTTTTCTACTCTTGACTACCATATATGGTATTGGTAAAATTTATAATACTAATTATAGAGTGTTTTCAAAGTAACCAGAATGAACAAAGAAAGATGTGATTGTATTGAGTTTTAACGAAGATAATGTGGTAACAAGACTTAAGGCCAATCTTTCTGCTAATGCCAGGGTAGTTTTGGAAAAAAGGTATTTGAAACAAGAAAACGGAAAAGTTTGCGAAACCCCGGAAGATATGTTTTACCGGGTGGCTTCGGTAATAGCCGGAATTGAAAAGCAATACGGCAAATCGGAACAAGAAATCCAGAGTTTGACCGAAGAGTTTTATACTATGATGGTCAACTTGGAGTTTATGCCCAATTCTCCGACCCTGATGAATGCCGGCAGGGATTTGGGGCAGTTGAGCGCTTGTTTTGTGCTGCCGGTGGAAGACAGCATGGAAGATATTTTTGATGCCATTAAGAATGCCGCCATAATTCACAAGTCAGGTGGAGGTACGGGTTTTAACTTTTCCAGGCTGCGTCCCAAGAACAGTATGGTTCGATCTACCGGCGGGGTGGCTTCGGGACCGGTCTCTTTTATGAAAGTATTTTATGCCGCCACAGAAGCAGTAAAGCAAGGCGGGACCAGACGCGGGGCCTACA
>JAAYII010000047.1 GCA_012523535.1 Peptococcaceae bacterium | reverse complement strand
CTGTTGTTCCGGAAGAAAAATAAATGGCGGCGTCATCGTTATCTGAGATTTCGACTTTTGGGGCCTCGGAAGAACAATTGGCTGTTAAGCGGTCATAGTTTTCGGCAAAAAGAGGACGATTTTCACCGGCAAAAAACAGCATTTTTACTTTTGGTATCTGTCCGACAATCGCTTCCATCCGGCTGATAAACTCCGGCCCGAATATTAAAGCAACCGCATCTGATAAATCCAAGCAATACTTTATCTCTTCTGCGGTATAGCGAAAATTTAAAGGTACAGCAACCGCCCCGGCTTTTAGGATTCCAAAATAAATAGGAAGCCACTCCAGGCAGTTCATCAAAAGAATGGCAACTTTGTCTCCCTTTTTAATTCCTCTTTTGATCAATAAATTGGCCAGGCGGTTGGCCTTTTCGTCAAATACCCGCCAGGTCATGGACCGTCTGTATTCACCGGCCGGGCTGTTTTCTATAAGCTCATATTCCAGCCAAGTGACATTGTGTCTTTCCTGCAGGTCCATATTAATCTCCGTTAAAGCTAATTCTTCACCGTAAAGATTGGCATTGCGAGATAAAAAATCAGTTATTGGCATTTTTCATGTCTCCTTCCGTCCTACCATACAACTTTATTAAAGTAGTTGGTAAAAATAAAAAGCCGTATTTGAATCGGCTAAAAATATTATATTACATATTATAAGTAGTTGTTAATTGTAAATCAATATAAACAAAAAATTAAAATTATTAAAAAGCAATACTTAATAATGAGCAATACCGCTGAAAGCAATATATCAGCGGTATTGCAGTATTTTTTGGAGGATTCTCTCAATTTAGAAGCGACCTATATCCATAGCTATTTGGTGGGCTACGGAAACCGCCTCATAAATATTTCTGGGAGTTACACAGTCCCCAATCTGATAGAATTCAGGAGCACAGTCAGACAAGGCTTGGGCTTCTTGTTGCAGCGGTTTTTGCCCGATAGCGTATATTACTGTGTCAGCTTCAATTGTCCTGATACCGGTCGGGTCTTCTACAACCAACCCTTTGTCTGTTATTTCAATGGCCTTGGTTGAGACACATATTTTCATATTGGGCAGCTTTTTCAATTCTTCTCTCAAAGCCACCCCTTGTACAAGCGGGTAACCATTTGGAATATTAAAGAAGCCACTCATTCGTTCAGAAGTATCACCTTGGGGCGGAGAAGCAATTGTCGAATCCATCATCTCCACAACTGTAATGTTATGACCTCTTTGGGCCAGGAAGACCCCGAGCTCAAGACCAACAAGCCCGCCTCCCATAATAACGGCATTTTTACCGACTAATTCAGGCTGATAGTATACTTCCTCCGCTCCTACCACATTCTTACCGTCTATGCCTTTAATTTTCGGAACCAGAGGACGTGCTCCCAGGGCAGCAATAATTACATCAGGTTTAAAGGATTTTGCCACCTCCGGTGTTACCTCTGTATTAAGGTGAAGTTCAATGGGTGCTTTGGCTACCTTTGAGGCTTGGCGTTTCAAATAAAGGGAAAGATTGGACTTAAACGGAACTTTTTCTTCACATAATAATGTCCCACCTAAGCGGTCGGTTTTTTCACAAAGAATTACTTTATGCCCGCGTTTAGCAGCAGTAAGGGCTGCCTGCATGCCGCCTACTCCCCCGCCAACTACCAAAACCGTCTTTTTATGCGAGGGCATAGCGGCATTCATGCTGATTTGTTCACGACCGATTTCCGGATTAACCGAGCAATAGAATACTCCTCCCACTGTACTGGTTGAAAAGCAATTAAAACAACGCAGGCAGGGTGTTATTTCCTCCTCCAGGCCGAGTCGAGCTTTAAGAGGCAGGTCCGGATCTGCTAAAGTTTGGCGGCCTAGCACAACAATATCGGCTTGGCCCGAGGCAATAATTTCTTCCATCATCTCAGGATTTGTTAAAGCTCCAACTGTAGAAACCGTGGTTTTAACGTGTTTCTTTATTTCTGCCGCGTATTTAACATTGCATCCGTCTTCCAGGAACATAGTAGGATGAGTACGCATAGATGCAGAATCCTCTTCATGGTGGCCAACGGAAACATGAATGATATCAACTTTGCCGTCTAAGGCTTTAGCTATTTCAATCCCCTCGTCAATGTCATAACCGTCAGGCAAAAATTCGGTTGCACTAAATCGAAAGTCAATAGGTG
>JAAYII010000046.1 GCA_012523535.1 Peptococcaceae bacterium | reverse complement strand
GTTATAAGTTTGGCTAAGAACAATCAAGCCGAGTGCAAAGAAAATAAAGCAGGGATACATAACAAAGTTTTCTCCCTTTTGATCAAACCATCTGCCGGTGGCCGGCCTGGATACCAGAATAATTATAGAAAAAACAAGAAAGAAAAGACTACCGGCCTCCACTAGATCGATTTCTCGGGTATAGGAACTAAGAAAGCTCAGTACACTGGAATAAGCCAAACCAATAATAGCGGCAATCAGCGAGATCGGTATGGCTCTAGATTCAAAAAAATTATTTAAAGCAAATGCTTTGGTTCTTTCAAGTTGTTCGTAAGTCAACTTAATTTCAGGAACCTTTAAAAAGAACACCGCAATTAATCCCACAGTTAGCAGGCAAATACTAAGATAAAGAATAAACTCAAAATTTCCATGCTGATATAAAGACATGCCCATTAAAGGCCCGATAGCAGAAGCCAAAGTAGTGCTCATGGCATAATAACTGGTACCTTCCCCCCGGCGTTCATTAGGGATTAAACTGGCCACAATCGTACCGGTGGCGGTTGCTGAGACACCAAAAGCCGCGCCTTGCAAAAAACGAATAATTATCAGAACGAGTAATTTTGTAATTACAAAATAAAATAAGGTTGTGATTAAGTAGAATATAAGGCCGATATAAAGTACTCTTTTTCTGCCGACCCGGTCTATGGACCTTCCGGTAAAAATACGGGAAATTAATGCCCCAAGTATAAAAATTCCACAGGCCAACCCGCCCTCACTCGGTGATGCTTGTAAATTATCCATGGTATAAGCGGTTATAGTAACCATGAGCAAAAAATATACCAAATAAACAATAGTATTGGTTACAGAATCAATTACAAAATTTTTCGTCCATAACTTTGGTCTGTTTATGTTTAACGATTTAGATCCATTCATGTTTGCTAGTTCTTTAAAAGCAATATTAAAAATATTTCAGCTCAATAAAAAAAAGAACCTTATGTCCCTCCCCAAAAAGATTTCTTCTGCATGGTCTCTTAAACTTATTCCCTTTAACAGCATACTCCTTCTTTTTACTATTTTCAAGGGTAAGGCCAATAGATTGTCAGTAATCTTGTCGATTGGAATTTCTACTATAATTTAGTTTTCCCTGCAGTTTTCCTTGTCTTGTTCTTAAAAACCAGGGCAATAAAGACCAAACATATTCCGGCAGTAAACAGCCCGGCATAGACAAGTATTTGAAACGGTCCACTTCCCAAACTGCTGAATGGGTATGGTCCGTTTATAATCCAGATATATCTTTCGTAGCTTCCATGAATAAACCAATACAGGACAACAGGACTAATAACCAAAACCAATCCTAATCCCCAAAACAAATTCATAATAAATATTTTTATTTTCATCTCCATTCACCCTAACTCTAAGGCATATTTACGGATCTTTATCTTAATCTCATAGACAAATATGCTGGTATCAATTTTATGGCTAAAAATGCAAAATATAAATATTGTCAATAAGGAAATTATAATAAAAAACAATGTTTACTTAAAGGAGAAGATTCCGTGCCAAACGGCACGGACTTTGTATCTCTGGACATTCTTAGTCATCAATCTGCAGGTTTTGTATTATAACGGAATTGAAGCTGTTAAGAAAGGCTTTCTGTTAAGAAGGGCTGGTAACACTTTTTGAACGAATCACAATAACTAACAATGCAACGGCCACAATCATCAAGGGAAGACCGCCGACAAGGCCGGTAATAGCCGGACCGAGGATCGGGTTGTATCCACTTTTGGCCAGATAAATCGGTAAAGCCGCAGTGGCATTGACCGTAGAATGGATCATAGCCGCCGGAACGGCACTGTCAAGCTTAATTGTAGCGTAACCTTCGATTATCCCCAGAGTAACACAGAAAACGATCATTGCTAAAATACCTAGCCAAGGATAACCCGGGTAATCCGTCCCATAATTGTGCCCTATGGCAATAACCGGAGCATGCCAAATACCCCAGATAACCCCGGTAATGACCAAAGCAACCGGATCGGAAAAGAACTCCCGCAATTTAGGTAAAAGGTATCCTCGCCACCCTAATTCTTCTCCCAAGGTCGGAATGATATTAATCACCGGACCGAGAAGCAGCGACTGGAGAATCGAGATCATCAACAGACTTTGCACCGGGACCCCGGCAGAACCGCCGGCAGCCAGAATTTCCTTGAGTACGGTCAGTTCAGGGTCAAACTGATGAGGGAAGATCAGAAAATAGAATACACAGCTCAAGTAGACTAACACCGTAGGAGCGAAGAAAATCAGCAAATACTTTTTGAGATTCCCTTTTAAATTTGGGCGCAGGTACAACTTCTGAAAGCCTTCTTTGGTGATGAGTCTTGTCAGCAAATTGCTTATTGTCGGGGTGAACATCGCTCCAGCCAAAATCGCTGTGGATAACCCTTCGCCATAGCTCAGATCCAGAAGAGGAATCAAGAAGAAGCAAATCCAACCCAGGACAATCGAGAACAACACAAATAAAACCAGCCGCCGTTTGGTCAGGTTTTGTCGGTTAATTGTTTTGTCTTTGTTTTGTTCCATGGTTTTACCTCCATTATCATTTAAACGTCTATTGCAAAGCGTTTTGCCGCAGCTTTTCAACGAGCCTTTTGAAGCGTCTTTCTTGGGCAAACACTGCAAATCCCGGATTATTGACTACAGCATCGGTCATACTTTGCCGAATAGTCTTTTCATTGCGAGGGAAACTTGTTCCCAAATCCAAATCTTCCAGCCAACGGTCCAACAAGTCAAAAAACTCGTCCCCATGCAACCGCAGCGGATAAATATCCCCGGTGACCATCGTTGTATACTGCTCGAGCATATCGAGCGCTTTATCGTGCTTGTTTTGGGCAATATACCCTTGAGCCGCGGCAAGATAGAGGCCGACCAGCACTCCCGGATGCAGGCGCCTCATGTCAAAAGCATCCGCCATAACCAGCGCGCGCCTCAATACTTCTTCAAATTTCTCCGGCGCATTTACACAGAGCAAAAGATAAGCCGGGAAAAAATTAAACATTACCACGATATTCTGGAACATCCCCACCTGCAAAACAGCTTTAGCATCGTCAATTCGTCCCACCATCTGATAAGCGGATGCCAGCAGAGATTCTGGAGGCAGTGCCGGTTCTATACTTCCTTCAAGAAGATTAAGAACACTTTGAGGATCACCCAAAGTCAAATTGCATAGCGCTTCCATGTACAGCGCTTGTCTTGACAGGGATACGTCATCGCTTTCCTCTTTCACCCGGACGAATAGCTCCTTAGCCTCGGCAATCACGGCCTTAATTTTTTGAGGTTCTTGGAATAGATTGGCGTGATTTACCAATAGTATTCCCATTTGCAGTAATAACGGAAAACAAGAGTAATATTTTTTGATGATTTGATGGCATTCATCAATGACTCCATCCGCAGGCTTTGCAGCAAAGTCCGTAGACAACCTTTTGTATAGCCGGCGGATCTCCTCTTTTGACATTTGAGGTTTATAATCCAACAATTCGTCAACGCTTATATTGAAATAGGAAGCCAGTTGAGGGAGAAAAGTCACATCAGGATAACTCTGTCCCGTCTCCCACTTGGAAACAGAGGCCTTGGACACTCCTATGTAATTTGCCAAATCATCTTGAGTAATACCCTTTTCCTTGCGTTTGCGCACAAGTACTTGAGCAATGTTAATTTCTTTCATGTTTTTCACCTCACTTTCTATTTTAGTGAATGATTGAAGGAAAACCAAACGAGTTATAGTTAACAATAGGTGGATAAAATCAACTTATGTGATACTATAAAAATTAAGATCCTCCCTGTTTGGTACGGTGCAAACAGAGAGGATATAAAATCTCAATCTAAACTAATGATGGGCTATTTAATTTAATAATGGTATTTGGAGAATTTCAATTATAGGTAGGCCAAAAACTGTCTTCAACCCGCTTAGAATGCTATCGAACACTGGAACCCCTTATCTATCAGCCTTTTACCAATTCTACACATCCAAAACCCTGGCTGTTTTTACCACCAAGCCCTCCGTCTACAGCCAGCTGAAGCAAAGGAACTGGGCCCATGAGTTTTAACTTCCCGCTATAACCTTTTATTGTTGTACCTTTATAATTAATAATCCTCATTTTTTGCCAACCTAATGAGATGACTTTAATATCTTCTGCAGGCGGTTCCATGCCCCAAAAAGCTTTATACATTTTCTTCAAATTATCATTTAACAATCTTACATAATCAGGGTCACCGGGCTGAAAATAAACCGTATACTTTCTGCCGTCCAGACGAAACATAGTGCTGTATAAAACAATTGGAGATAGAGTTCTTAACTTTATATTTTCTTTTTCCACCAATTCTTTACGAGTATATACTTTAATTACTTCCACGTCTTTTGACCCGAGACGAATACTTCCTCGCGTCAGCAGAATGTTTACCAAAGTTTGGCAAAAATCTTCTACCGGTGAAGTTACAGTTAATTTCACTTCCCCTTCAAAGCGAATCGTTTTATACTCTTTTTCCATGCGGTAATTTCCTTGCAATATGGAAAAAGAAAACATCTTAAATTTTCTCTTGTTGGTTGTATAACCTTGTTCATGTAAAAATTTGGCCAACTTATCGTCAATAGAATGATAGATGGCCGATTGGATGAGATAATTATAATGGATAGGCAAAATAAGCTGTTTCTGACTTTTGGGCTGCAGATATATATCCAGATGTATGCTAACCACTCCTATCCACTGTTTTTTCATCATTATTTGGGCACACAAAGTAGTATTAATTTATTATACAGAATTTTACAATTACCTTCTTAATTTTTTGAATATTCAAAAATTAATTTTTATCTAAAAAAAATTCCTTAAAAGCCGCTACCTTCTCAACTTGACGGCAATAGCGGCTTTTCCTGCATTCAAGATATGATTTATGGATTTCAACATAAACATATAGTTTATTGATTTTATTCCTTAAACTCAGGGGACTTATAGGTAGTAACATGCTGCTGCAAGTTATCATAAAAGCTATAGGTCATGATCCGGTCTTCGGCGCGAACATAAGGAATGTGAAACGGAGTGGCATCATGCATATAGTTGAATTCAGCATAAGTCATAAGCCCCTCGCTGTCAAACGGAACCGTATAGCGGTAAAGCACATAACCGCCCTGATCCTCGGAGCCAAAAGGATAACTGAAGGCGCCTCGAATCACAATGTTTTCGGAACTGCCCACACTGAAGCCCAGATCAGAGAGCTGCAGTCAATCGCTTTCCCCACCTTTTGCGCTGTTTTAAGCAGCGCTGCCCGGAAAATCAAAAACATAGCAATAATTAGACCTTGAGGCAGATATCACTGATGCACTCTTCAATATCATCCTGATTTTGAAGAATGTTGCCGACAATATAATGCATGAGCCCTGAATATCGCTGTTGCAAAAGCTTAAGGCCTTTATCCTGCTTAAACTTAATGAGCTCAACGATGTTGTCATCCACAGGCTCACCTCCTACCGCATCTAATTAAATATACATTTCGATTAACAAAATCCCACGCTTTTTAACAATAAAAAAGGGAGGTCACAAAAACATTAACCTCGTGACGCCCCTTCAAGGAAAGTTTTAAATTTTGGGCATGCGGATAACTTTCCAGTTATTCCAAATTTTTATCCAAGTGTCTTTTCCGCCTGCCCGATCATCTTATCTTTCTGCACAATATGATTTAAAATCCAGTCAAAAACAAAGACCAATAATTCTCTAATATAAGCTTCCTGATTTTCGTCAATATCCTTAAGCTCGATTTCCTCCAATTTATTAACGAAATCGTCGTGCTCGACTTTTTGATCCAGATAATGGCGATATTTTATTTTAATCATGTATTCTTCTTCACTTTTAAAATGATACTTGGTATATTCTCGCAATTCTTTGATTATATCAACTATTTTGTCATACTTGTCATCCAGAATATAATTTTCCAAAAGCTCATAAATTGAGTTGCCGATTTCAAACAAACGCTTATGTTGGGCATCAATAGCTGGTACTCCTATGGCATAAGTATCTTTCCATTCTATCATCGTCCATCACTCCTAATTTATTATGAAGTCATTTTATTATAAAACTAGTTTATTGCATTTCCCTCATCATTTCTACAAATGTTTTAACAATAGCTGGATCAAACTGAGTCCCAGCGCATCTTTCCAGTTCAGCCAGAGCTTCTTCTTTGGTCATAAGTTTCTTATAAACTCGAGGATTAGTCATGGCGTCATAAGCATCTACTACGGCTATTATCCTTGATTGCAAAGGAATCTGGTAGTGTTTTAGTTGTTCAGGATACCCGGTTCCGTCCCATCTCTCATGATGGCTTAAGATATAATCGGCAATAAAAGCCAATTCAGGCGAAGAAGCCGCAATACGGTATCCCGCTTCACTATGTTTTTTCATAATTGCCCATTCTTCTTCCGTAAGCTTACCGGGTTTATTGAGAATGGAATCTGGAGTAGCAATTTTGCCGATATCATGAAGATGAGCCAAAAGAGAGAGTTCTGTCAAGAAAGAGTCATTTAAACCCATTCTTTTGCCCAATTCGGTGGATAACACCCTTAGCCTGCTGGCATGTTCTTCAGTTTCATGGGTTCTTTCCTCCAAAGTTTTGCGCAAAGACAAGACAACCGAACTGCGAGTACTCTTATTTTCGCTAAGTTTGGCGCTGTACATGCGATCTTCGGCCTTTTTCAGGATTCTATTAATATCTTCATCCGGACTAGTTTTGGTGGCTATACCCATAGCCAGACTTGGTACAACCACTAAGCTTTTCTCTTCAGCACAATATTCTTTAATCCGTTGAAAAACCACATACGCGGCTTCCTGATCAACTTTGGGAAGGATTATGGCAAATTCATCCCCACCGATTCTGGCAACAATATCTTCTTGGCAACATGCTCTTTGCAACACACGAGCTGTGTGCACAAGCAAGCGATCTCCTTCATCATGGCCAAAAGCGTCATTCACAATTTTAAGTCCGTTACAGTCGGCCATAATTATGCTAAGAGGCAGGTTTCTCTCTTTATCTATTTCAGCCAGTTGTTTTTCAAAATAAGTGCGATTGTAAAGGCCAGTAAGTTTGTCAAAATAGCTTAAATATTTTATTTCTTCCTCTGCTTTTTTGGACTCCGTAATATCTTTGATGACAATTACCGTCCTTGGTTTTTCCAAAGCAAACACAGCGGGAGATACCGTAAAAGAAATAAACTTAAAGCTCCCGTTACTGGCTAAAAGTCGATACTCGTTATTGCAATTCTCCGATTTTTCAGGATTAAGGTATTCTTCCATCGGGATTGCTATTTGTTCGGCATTATAAAGATTTAAAACCTCAGCCAGTTTTTTTCCTAATACTTCCTCTTTTTTGTAACCTGTTATTTTTTCAGCCCCTTTATTGAATATCTCTATGCTTAAATCCTCATTGTTAACGGAAATAACCCCGTCTTGAATCGAATTTATGGTTACACTTAACAGATCTCGTTCGTTGTACATGATTTTTTCCGATTCACTTTTGGCAAAAGCGCTAAGAAAAATTTTTCGAGCAATATTGAGCAAATAAGAATAATGTCGCGGCCATCTTTTTAAGTTTTTGACAGTCACTAAACCAATAAAACCAATAATCTTTGTACCTTCATGTAAAACAAGAGTTAGTATGGATTTTATGCCTTGTGTTTGCAGAATGCTTTTAACTTTCTGCTTTGCTGGTATTTTATCAACATCATCAACAATCACTATATTATCTCTGTTATTGGTCACCCACCATTTTATCAAAAGAGGGGGAATAATACCGGTCCGACTCCAGCCGGGAGGAATACCGTTATTGCACCATTCCACCAATCTACAGGTTTGGGGGTACCCTTTATC
>JAAYII010000045.1 GCA_012523535.1 Peptococcaceae bacterium | reverse complement strand
ATACTCTATGATCAAATTGAGTTTACCGGAAAAATTGGCTTTAAATAAATTTGAAGTAAACGAAGGTAACCCTCATATCATAATTGATAATACTAAGTGTCAAAGCTGCCAGGAAAAAAGCTGTTTGACCGCATGTCCGGCAGGACTTTACAGTGAACAAAACGGAGAAATAATTGTTGAATGGGCAGGTTGCCTGGAATGCGGCACTTGCCGTCTTGTATGTCCCAAAGGGGCCATCAACTGGCAATACCCGATGGGTGGTTTTGGTATTATTTATCGACAAGGTTAAAATAGTGATTGCAGCAAGAATTGGAGGGAAGAAGGACTTTGTCCCAAATATTGTCCAAGGTAAGAACTGCTGATGAACTAGCAATGCTCGTACAAGACGGGATGACTATAGGAGTCAGTGCTTTTGGTCTAGCGGGATGGAATGAAGAAATGGCCAGGGCTATCGGCAAACGCTTTCAAGAAACCGGCCATCCCAAAGATATTACATTTGTTCAAAGTTCTCATGTAGGTGATCATACGGAAAATAAAGGCACAGCTTTTTTGGCTCAGGAAGGGTTGATAAAAAGATGGATCGGAGCTCATTTACTTGGCTCCCCCAAAATGGCCAGGTTGGTTGCGGAAAACAAAATAGAAGCTTACAATCTACCACAAGGAGTTATTATTGAGTTATGGCGTGAAATTGCAGCCAAAAGACCTGGGCTTATCACTAAAGTTGGATTAAAAACATTTGTCGATCCACGGGTCGAAGGAGCCAAACTAAACGCCAGAACAAAAGAGGACATCGTAAAGGTTATAAACTTTGAAGGGGAAGAATGGCTATTTTACAAAAGCTTTCCGGTAGATATAGCTTTAATACGCGGCACAACGGCTGATGAAAACGGTAATTTAACCATGGAACATGAAGGAATTCTGACCTGCGCTTTGCCTTTGGCTCAAGCTGCCAAAAACAGCGGCGGTATTGTAATTGCTCAAGTAGAAAATATCGCCAAGGCCAACACCCTTCATCCTAAAGACGTCAGGGTTCCAGGAATCCTGGTCGATTATATTGTAGTGGCAACCAGTCAGGAAACCCACTATCAAACAGAAGCAACTTACTACAATCCCGCTTTTGCCGGTAATATCAAAGTCCCTCTTAGCGAAGTGCCGCCATTGCCATTGGATGAAAGGAAAATAATAGAGCGTCGGGCGGCAATGGAATTGATACCGCATGCTGTCTTGAACCTCGGGGTGGGAATACCGAGCGATATTGCCAAAGTTGCGGCCGAAGAAAATGTCATCGATTTATTAGTCCTAACAACCGAAGCAGGTAGTATCGGCGGTATTCCAGCCAGTATACCTCATTTTGGCCATGCTTACAACACTGAATGCTTGTTAGAGGAACAATCCCAGTTTGATTTTTATGATGGAGGCGGAATTGACATAACCTGTCTCGGATTAGCCCAGACTGATAAGCATGGTAATGTTAATGTTACCCAATTCGGCTCCAAAATAGTCGGCTGTGGCGGTTTTATTAATGTAAGCCAAAACGCTAAAAAAGTTATTTTCTGCGGTACCTTTACTGCCGGAGGTCTAAAAATTGCTATTGAAGATGGCAAATTAAGAATTGTTCAGGAAGGTAAACACCAAAAATTCCTGGATCATGTCGAACACATATCTTTCAGCGGTGAGTATGCCAGCGAATTAAATAAGCCAGTAATGTATATTACTGAACGTGCCGTATTTACCTTAGAGAACGGGGAAATGACTTTAGTCGAAATCGCACCCGGTATTGATTTAAAAAAGGATATATTGGCCCATATGGGTTTTCAACCAAAAATATCATCCAATTTGAAGGAAATGCCATCCGGGATTTTCCGACCGAAATGGGGAGAGCTTAGACAAATCATATTAGAAAAAATGAAAGGGTGAGTAATATGTCAGATGCCTTGCTTAGCCCAAAACATCTGGAGATCCAAAAAAAGGCCCGGGAATTTGCCCGGGAACACATTATGCCGGTAGCCAAAGAATTAGATGCCAAGGGCGAATACCCTTGGGAAATATGGAAAAAAATAGTTGATATGGGCTGGGGT
>JAAYII010000044.1 GCA_012523535.1 Peptococcaceae bacterium | reverse complement strand
TAAAAAACAACCCTTTTTTAAATAATAATGCAAGAAACATGCCGATTATAATTAAAATCAAATTAACGGAATTTTACCATTCGAACAAAGGTTTTCATGATTCCAGGGTATAAATTTTGAACAAAGTTTATTTTTTTTTGAGACAAAAGTGCAATTTCGATAAAATAATATTGCACAAAAAAACTGTCTTACAATTAAGCACAGTTATAATTTATTATATTATAAAAGATATAAGTTATAAAAGATATAAGGAATCAAAGGAAATCAAGAACAGTATAAAGAGGTTGTAACAATGAAATCAGTAAAAACCGATTACCACGTTCACCCAGACTATTCGATTGACGCCTCTCCTGTTCAGATAAGGGACTATTGCCAAAAGGCTTTGGAATTAAGTCTGGCGGAAATTTGTTTCACCACCCATATTGAGTTGGATCCGGTACGAAGAGAAAAAGATAATTTCGTAATTATGAACGGTAAAAAAATATCTGTTCTCCATCCCGCCTGGTTGGACAGCTATTTTGAAGAAATCTCCCGGGTACAAAAAGAATTTAAACATACGAATCTCAAAATAAAAGCCGGTCTGGAAATCGGATACTGTCCGGGCTGCGAAAAGGATATAGAAAAAATCGTCAACAATTATCCATTCGATTTTATTTTGGGCGCCATTCATTGCCTTAACCATATCGCCATCTCTTCCATGAAAGAAAGCCCTTCCTATTTTAAAAACAAAAACTTGACCGCTTTACGCACGGATTATTTTACCATTCTGTATGAAGCGGTCACCACAGGTTTTTTTGATTCCATAGCCCATATTGACCTTTACCGACGCTACGGCCTTAAATATTACGGTCCGGAAATCCTCACTGTACACCGGGGAGCTATAGAACCGATTTTTAGAGAAATGGCCCGCAGAAAAATGGGGCTGGAAGTCAACACTTCCAGCCGCCGCAGAGGATTAAAGGAATTTCATCCTTCCAAGGAAATATTGTCTTTAGCCGCCGAAAGCGGCATTGAAATATATACGGTCGGTTCTGATGCCCATTCTCTGGATGAACTTGGTGAACATATAGAAGAGGCCTTGGCGCTGCTTAAAACCCTTAATCTGCGCAATCATGTTTTTAGCCGCAGGCAAGCTACACCATGCCAGGATTGTTCAATTAAAGCGTCGAACTCTATACAGGCGACACAATGCCTGCAGCTGACTGATAGCCGCCAACAAAATCAAAGCGGCGGGCAATAAATTAAAAATTCCTCCCAACATAACAATGAATAATCGGCCGTCCCTGTTGGCCGGAAGAAAACGCAGGATTCCATCATGTTTTTCGGGCAAAAAGGGTTGGCCAAAAACATTACGAAACTTTTCTTTAAAAAGCATGGAAAGCGGTATTCCGGTAAGAGCGGCCGCACCTACCAATAAAGCCGCAACACGGCCGCTGGCGCAATACCACGCATAAACCATGCCTATCACTATAAAAAAATCTGCATAGCGGTCAAGAATGGAATCAAATATTTCCCCAAAATTACTCCGTAAAAATTTGAGGCGGGCAATTTCCCCGTCTACCCCATCAAGGATGGAAGTGAATTGGGCCAGTAACCCCCCGAGGAGGGGATGGGACAAAGCAAAGGAAACCGCCGCAGCCACCGCGGTTAACAAGGAGAAGAAAGTTATTTGATTGGGAGTAATATTTGTAGGAGCAAGGAATCTTGTAATTCTGACGGAAACTTTGCGGTTAAAAACCCTGGAAATAAAACCGTCTTTAGGAGCTATCAAGGACCGGAGCAGAATTTTTTGTGCTTGCTTATAACTGGGATAATCGTCTACATCAACCCAGCTCTTACTCACAAAATGCAATTTAACCTTGCCCAGTCCGGCCAACTCATTAACGGCATCGGTGAGCGCGTAAGCTCCCCTGCTTATAGAATCGGACAAAGCTTCCAACAGAGACCCTGAGCCCAAAAAAAGGCCGCAATCAACAGCATTAAAATCAGGCAATTCCTTGCCGAGTTTAAGGGCATCATTGCCCTGGGCCTTTACCTTTGTGCACTCCTCAAGATCTTAAACATTATCCAACCGGCCGTCTGCAGCAAGCAACACTTCGTCCTGCTTAACGCTTTCCGCCTCGGCTAAAAAATTTTTTACTAAATCCAATTCGTAAACATGGTCCGCCATCATCAAAATAAATTGTTCGCCTTGGCGGTAGTCTTGGTGAAAGGTATGCGCCGATGACCCGTTGCCAAGTTTCCAAGCCGGATTATACAAATAAATT
>JAAYII010000043.1 GCA_012523535.1 Peptococcaceae bacterium | reverse complement strand
ATAACCGCCGGCTTGACCACGGGGAATGATTGAAACCTTATGCAAAGGAGCGGTATGGGGCAAATATTCGCCAAGTAAAGCATGTCCGGCTTCGTGATAGGATACAAGCTTTTTCTCAAAATCGCTGATTACTCTGCTCTTTTTTTCCGGTCCCGCAATGACTCTTTCTATGGAATCTTCCAATGCTTTCATATGAATTTTCTTCTCATTGCGGCGGGCGGATAACAATGCAGCCTCATTAACCAGATTGGCTAAATCCGCACCCGTAAAACCGGGTGTCCTGCGGGCTAAAACCTTCAGATCCACATCGTCGGCCAATGGCTTGCCTCTGACATGAACTTTCAGGATATCTTCCCTGCCCTTAATATCCGGTACATTAACAACAATCTGACGGTCAAAACGACCGGGACGCAACAAAGCTGGATCAAGGATATCAGGGCGGTTAGTTGCGGCTATAATAATTATGCCCTCATTACCGTTAAACCCGTCCATTTCTACTAAGAGCTGGTTGAGTGTCTGTTCGCGCTCATCATGGCCTCCTCCAAGCCCGGCGCCACGATGACGTCCTACAGCATCGATTTCATCTATAAAAACGATACAAGGAGCATTCTTTTTTGCTTGTTCAAACAGATCTCGTACCCTCGAAGCACCTACTCCGACGAACATTTCCACAAAATCGGAACCGCTTATACTGAAAAACGGGACTCCTGCTTCCCCGGAAACTGCTTTGGCCAACAGGGTTTTTCCGGTCCCGGGCGGACCAAACAACAAGACTCCTTTAGGAATCTTAGCTCCAAGTTCGGTAAACTTACGAGGGGATTTAAGAAATTCTACAATTTCTTCAAGCTCTTCTTTGACTTCATCTGCACCGGCTACATCGGCAAATGTATACTTCCTTTCGTCGGTCACCAAACGAGCCCTGCTTTTTCCGAACTGCATTACTTTGCTGCCACCTTGGGTCTGCTGCATCATATAGAAGAACAAACCGATGATAAAAAGGAACATAATAACTGTTGGTAAAACATTGGCCCACCAAGGTGTCGTTGCAGGTGGATTAAATACCACGGGGACATTTTTATCCTTTAAGGCATCAACAAGGGTTTGATCTCCTGTTTCACCCACAACCGAATAAGTTTTGCCATCATTCATAGTAACGGTATAAACATTATAATTATTATTGATAACTACCGATACTTCTTTGACCTTACCTGCTTCTACAGCCTGGGTAAATTCTGTGTAATTAAGACTTTTTTCTGGTTCAGCCGGGGGATTTGCCCATTTTATTAGCAATACTGCTAGTAAAATTATTAGCAAATATATGGCCACGTTTCTGAATATCTTCAAATCCGAAGATCCCTCCTCTCAACGGGAAAAAAACATACAACAATATCCTTAAAAACAACATAAAACATTATAACATGGTGTTTGGTTTTTTACAATCAATACTAATTAGGAGCGATCATCCTAATTCTAGCAACTAAACCATATAATTTCGGAAAAGAATTATCCGGTAAGCAACAATCGCTTCTGATTATTCCGGGGATCCATAGGACTTCATTATTATAGGCCACTAAAATGGTTGAACTGCGTCTTTTTTCCGGTACTGACTTGTCCTGGTATACCTTTTTTATACTTTTGTGCCCCAAATTTTTAAAGAACAGTTTATCGCCAGGTCTTCTTACCCGGCAAACAAGAGGAGCATCAAGAGCAAGGATTTTATGCCTTGCAAATTCAGTCCGATAGAGAATATCGAAATCATTTTTTTCCTCAGAAAAAATACCGATTTGAAGATTACTTCCCGGAATAGGGTACCAGTTTTCCGGAACCAGTTTTATTTCCCAATCCTTGGAGATTGTTATGTCCTTATTATTCTTATGTTCTGATTCTCTCCGAAATAAGAGAAAGCCATACTTTGTAGATTCTACCTTAATGTTAGGCAGATCCTGTCGCCAACCGATCTTTTTTCCTTCTTTCATCAATAATTTAATAAATTTATATTCCATGCCCCGCGGTTCACCGCTGGCCGTCGCCGCCGCCCTGCGCAAAATACGGGACAGAATAGCTTCCGGTTCATCCCAAGCCCGATAATCAATTTTTAAACAATTTTCGTCCTTAAACTGGACATACTGTTCCCATTTATTATTGACTTGGGAATCAATATATTCTTCATCCCAACGGAGCAGTTCCGCCGTCCTGCCAAGAGCTTCCTGGATTCGCGCATTATACTCCGATTCCAAGTAAGGTAAAAGTTGAAGTCTTATTTTATTGCGGTCATACACTGTCTCAAAGTTGCTCTTATCCAAGGCATAAGGAAGTCCATGCACTCTGCAATATTCGAGAATATCTTCTTTGGATACAGTAAGTAAAGGCCTGATTATACCGTCCTTGCAAGGATAAATGCCGGCCAAACCGGCGGTACCGCTTCCCCGCAGCAAACGATAGAGAACGGTTTCCGCTTGGTCGCCCAAATGGTGAGCTGTAGCTAAAAGATTGCATCCCCACTTGATCATATCTTCTTTAAAGCGGGCATATCTCCATTCTCTAGAGGCTTCCTGAAAGCTCTTACCGCTGTCTTGGGCGTTTTTTTTGGCGTCAAACTCATGAAGAATAAAAGGGAATCCCCATTGCCGGGCCAATCTTTCCACCATTTCAGCTTCGCTTTGGCTTTCTTCCCTAACCTTATGATTAACGTGACTAATAACAACCTTAATGTTTTGTTCAGGGTTTTTTTGCTGATAACAGTATAAAATATGGGCCAAAGCAACAGAATCCGGCCCTCCCGAAACTGCAGCAAGTATCCTTGAATTAGCAGGAATGAGCTTTGGCAAAATCTCAGAATTTAAATAAGAAAACATTTTTATAGCTCCCTTGGAAGGATAACTGCTATTGCTTATTTTTCTTTTTTCTATTTTCTATTTATTTGCCTTACTTGTCAAAACTCTATTCTTATTTTTTATGTCTTTTTCTAATAATCAGTATAACACCATCGTCTTCGAATTTCTGTCCTGAAATTGAATTAATTTCATTAATAATTCTATCAGCTAAATCTTGCGCTGCCAATTTTTTTAATTTAGCCAAGTATTCTTTTAACCAATCGTTATGCTTGTTAACAACGTCTATAACACCGTCTGTAACTAAGACTAAAGTCTTTTCTTTAAGATCGATGTCAATCACAGGTATATCAATATCATTTAGAATTCCGGCCGGCAGGCTTGATGTTTCAATTATATCAACGTAGTCCGGACCAATAATATAAGTAGGAGCTGCTCCAATTTTTATCATTTTCGCTGTTTCAGCTTCGATGTCTACAATAGCCATGTCTACCGTCACAAAACTTTCTTCAGGTGAACGAAGAACCAAGATCGAATTCAAAGCCTTGATGGCTCCTTCCGCTTCAAATCCGGTTCGCAACAATTGTTCTAAAATTGTAAGTGCCGCAGAACTCATTCTAGCCGCTTCTTCGCCGACACCCATTCTGTCACATAAAATTAGAGCGCATTTATTTGCCGATAGCGGTACAAAGCTATAATTATCCCCACTGATGCCGTTACCGGTTTTAATAAAGGTCCCCACTCCGATATCCAATAACAACCTGTGCTGGCGAGACCAAACCAAAGGTTTTCCTTCTTCATTGTGACGGGAATACAGCTCTTTCGCCAAATGGCCAATTACTTGAGAAACACTGCGATATTGCTCTGCAACCGCATCTCTGTTTAGAGCCAACCTCTTTTGCCAGACTTCCCTGTCTTTTTGTTGTTCCAAAATAAACCTGGCCGCCAACATTAACTCCTTCAGTCTACCACAGTATCTGTTCCATT
>JAAYII010000004.1 GCA_012523535.1 Peptococcaceae bacterium | reverse complement strand
TATTTGTATAGAATATTACCTTATTAACATGTTTCCCGGCTTGTTGTTTTTACCTGAAAAAGAGGCGTGAATTTCATAAAAAGCTACAAAAAAAAGCGAAAGAAAGTCAATTTGATACTTTCTTCCGCTTGGAAAGAGGTAGGTGACAGTAGGAAAGATAGGTGATACTAAAACAGCCGATATATTAAAGAAGAGATAATTATTTATTCTTGCAAGCAGATTGTAATCATTTTTTGCTCAGTATATTCCAATACTCCTTGGAAACCGCCTTCTTTGCCGATACCGCTTTGCCTTACTCCTCCCCAGGGCGCTTCGGGAGCAATCAGATTATGGCTGTTTATAGAGAAGGTACCGACTGTTAATTTTTTACCTAACTTTAAGGCCCTGGCGATATTTTTGGTCCATATGGAAGCGGTTAAGCCATAAGTATTGTCGTTAGCAAGTTTAATAACTTCTTCTTCAGAAGAATAAGTTGTCATGACTGCGACAGGTCCGAATATTTCTTCCCGGTAGATCTTCATATCGGGGGTAACATCGGTAAAGACTGTGGGCGGAATAAAATTACCTTTATCAAATGGAGGATCTGTTAGCCATTTACCTCCCAGCCTTAAGGTAGCTCCTTCTTTAATACCTGATTCGATATAGCGCATGACATTATCGGCATGTTCTTTACTTACCAGCGGTCCCATATCGGTTTTAGGATCGAGCGGATCGCCAACCACAATTTGTTTGGCATGTTCTAGGTATTTATTGAGGAATTCTTCATAAACACTTTCATGAATATAATATCTTCCTGGAGAACCGCAAGCTTGACCACAATTGAAGAATTGGTGATGGGCTAAAATTTCAACGGCATGATCGAGATTGGCGTCCGGCATAATGATAGCCGGGTTTTTTCCTCCAAGTTCCATTATAACTTTTTTAATAGTCGGAGCAGCCGCTGCCATAATACTGGCACCGGTTTCAGTGCTCCCGGTGAAGCCAATGCAATCAACATCCGGGTGGGAGGCAAGCATATTACCAACGCTTCCTCCTGGTCCGGTTATTACGTTCACAACTCCAGGGGGAAGTTCTTCAATTTTGCTTAAAATCTCGGCAAATTTGAGAGAAGTAATGGCATTAATACTAGGTGCTTTTAAGACACAAGTATTACCGGAAACAATGGAAAGTGCCACTTTTTGAGTCATAAGAAATAGAGGCATATTCCATGGCGTAATTAGAGCACAGACCCCAATTGGTACACGTTCCAGACAGTACATTACATTATTATTAGACGGGATTACATGTCCTTCCAGTGAACGACCATAGGCAGCGGCCATCTCGAAATTCCCGGCTGCTCCCATTGTTGGGCCTTTTGCTTTATGAAAAGGCAACCCGTGTTCCAAGGCGTCAAGTCGTGCAAAATCATCCAAAGAATCCCTGATGGCGGCAGCGATCTTCATGAGTACTGCAGAACGTTGGGCCGGGGTTTTTTCTGACCAAATGGGAAAAGCTTTGCGAGCTGCAGCAACAGCTTTATCCACATCGGCCTTGCCGGCGAGAGGCACTCGTCCAAGCTCTTCCCCCGTGGTTACATTTAAAGTGGCAAAAGTTTGGCCCGACTCGGCATCAACCCATTGCCCGTCAATCCACATCTTTAAATTGTTGTACAACACTCCAAAATCTCCTCCTTATAACCGAGAATTATAACCCGTATTCTAAGTAGAATGTTAATTAATTGAAGAGTTAGAGGCTTTATAAATTGTAATGAATTTGGACGGTGAGATTTCATAAGATTTTACAAAAAAAGTATTTGTAAAAAAAATATTAACTTTAAAACAAACTAAGTGGATAATATAATTAAATATTGATATCAATAAAAATAAGATTTGTATTTAAACAATTTTGTGAAGGACGGTATATAGATGGTTTCTTTATTTTTGGCGATTCTACCCATAGCAATAATTCTGGTTATGTTAATTGTCTTGAAAAAGCCGGTTCATACCACGGGACTTGTAGGTTGGATTATTGTATCGTTAATAGCTTTTTTGTTTTTCCGGACTTCATTGGAAGTTATTATCCGTTCCACGGCGGCGGGATTAATTAAATCCTTGTCAGTTACACTAATGGTGGCAACTTCCCTTTTACAAATGGCCTATATGGAAAAAACAGGGGCCCTCAAAAGAATAATCATCTTCATAAAAACCATAGCCAGCGGAAACAGGGCCGTGCAAATTATTTTGATTAGTATTGGTTTTGGAATATTGATGGTATCTGTTGGGGCCACACCGGTTTCCCTCCTGCCCCCAATTCTGTTAGCAATGGGATATTCAACCACGGTGGCCATTATGTTACCAGCCATCGGTTACAATGCACTTTGTACTTATTCTTTGCTCGGTGCTCCAATAGTTGTTTTTGTGGATGTAGTCAACAATTTTTTGGGGGAAGGACAGGAAATAACGCTCTCCCAGGCCGGTAGTGTTTTCTTCTTTTTCCTGCCCATTGCTTCGATTTTAATTACTTTTATAATGTTATGGATTGATGGCAAATGGTCAGCAGTAAAAAAAGGAATAATTCCTTGCCTGATAACAGGTTTGGTAATCAGCGCGGTTTGTTATTTTACTAATCGCTTTGATAATCTTGTTGTTTTAACCGGGGTATTATGTGGAATTGCAGTGATCTTGGCTATGGTTCTTTATCTTAAAATGAGAGGAAACAAGGTTTTCGACCAGAGCTTATTGACCAAAGAGGAATTGGAATACGCTCGCCATTATCCTCTTTGGAAAGCCCTTTTGCCTTGGCTTATTCTAATTGTAGTTATTTTGGCTTTAAATTTGCCTCAAGCTTCATTTGATTATCTCTACAGAACTCTTACTCTTAGTATTGGCGGCATTTCTGCCGATGGCAAGCCCATACCTACGAGGGCCCTTTGGAATGCTTATACCTGGATTTTTGTCAGCATATTATTAGCAATTCCTTTCATGAAACCGACGACTTCCCAATTAAAAGATACACTCAAAATTTGGTGGCAAAGAGCTCCAAAGCCTGTTTTTTCTACAGCGGTCTTCTTTTTAATCGGAGAGATCATGAATATGTCGGGCTATAATATGGCTAGTAACCTTAATCCTGAGCTTCCAAAATTTTTGGTTCCGAGTATGATTTCGGTGTTGGCCGATTATTCGGCTCAAGCATTTCAGGAAGCCTATGGAGTTATTGTTAGTTTTATTGGTTTATTCGGAGGTTTTATAAGCGGTAGTGAGAGTTCAACCATTGCTATTTTTGCTCAATATACAATGTCCACTGCTTTAAATTTGGGTTGGGGGTTACAAAGTGTTATCGTAATAACGGCTGGACTTGCTTTTGGTGGTGGATTGGCAAGTGTTATTTCTCCGGCTAAGTTGCAAAATGCCGCCGCTTCCATTGATAAACTGGGAGCAGAAAATAAAGTGCTTCGCTCAGCATTCTTATTTGCTTTTATTCTTACAGTAATATCTTCCTTTACTGTTATGGTACTTCTTTCCTGTTTTGGCCAATTTTAAATAATCGTTATAACTATGGATGGTGGTAGCTAAGAATAAAATCCAAAAAAAGTACCACAATATAAACGGCTTTAAATGGCTTTAGGAAAAAAGGAGGTATGACCTGTGGCCAAAAACAAGCTCGGAAAACGTATGAAAAAAGTAGAGAAGGATTTTAATAAAGCAGTTGACAACATCAAGGAAGGTGCCAATAATGTTGTCGATTATATAAAAGACAAAACTAAATAATATGTTTTAGCTCAAAACAATAGTACTAACTTTGTAAAGGTAAATTAAATAAAGAAGCACGTCTCAGGCGAGACGTGCTTCTTTATTTAATCTCTAAATCGTCAGGGTTTTTGTCTTTTGCCGGTATTGAATCTTTTTGCTCACCACTGGTATCGAGTTTTTGTTTAGCTTTTAATTCTATTTCTTTAGTATCACGGGCAAATAAACTGAACTTGCTGGGCATGGTATACCTCCTTTGTTAAGAGTTTTATTTTTAAGTATTTGTTCCAGCTATATTATTCCAGCGTTGGCAAATTATATTCGTCACTAATGCCCCTTTTAATTTTTAAAATATTGTAAAAATAGTAAAAAAAACAATGTTTCCGTTAAGGGAAAGGCTGATAATTGGGAGCTTATGAAAGCAAAAAAACAATGGGAGGAAAAAAATGTTATTTTTACTAAAACTTAATGTTTAATAATTTTTGATTATGGTTGACGTACCATGGTTGAGACAGTATAATATCTCTTGCGATTTTAATTTTTTTTGTTCGGAGAGATGGCCGAGTTGGCTGAAGGCGCTCGCCTGGAAAGCGGGTGCACGGGAAACCGTGTCGTGGGTTCGAATCCCACTCTCTCCGCCATTATTTAAAAGATGATTTGAATTTATTTAAGTGGGGTTTCGAAAAAAAATCCGCCTTAGGGAAGGACTGCCGGGTGAAGTCAACAGCACGGCAAATCCAACCTAATGGAGGGTCCTGCTTCGGTGAGGCAGCGACTGAAGGGAATGGAGCGAGATCCTTTTTTTAATGGTTTTTCGTTTTTTTTAATTATGGTATAATAAGTTTGGCTGTGCTAGACGGGGAGTTAGCGGTTCCTTGTACCTGCAATCCGCTATAGCAGGGTTGAATTCCTTTGCGAGGGTTACGTATTCGAAGCAGTCCATGATTTAGTGTGATGAGTTTTTGGTCTTGCGCAACGGGACGCTTTGAACCGTGTCAGGTCCTGACGGAAGCAGCACTAAGAAGTTTGTACCGTGTGCCGCAAGGTGGCCGAAAATGAGCATTGTTTCATGGGTAACGTTCGGGTATTGTAATTCGACCAAAGGTGCACAGTCTATAATTATAATAAGGTGGTTTTCAACCATCTTTTTTAGTATACGGTTGTTAAATGGGGGTGGCATAATGGCATATTTGGCCTTATATAGAGAGTGGCGGCCAAAGATTCTGCAAGAGGTTGTGGGGCAGGATCACATAAGAATTACCTTAACCAACGCTTTATTACAAAATAAAATTGCCCATGCTTACCTATTCAGCGGCCCAAGAGGGACCGGAAAAACAACCGTTGCTAAAATTTTAGCCAAGGCGCTTAATTGTACGGACCGAAAAGGAGCAGAACCGTGTAATCAATGTTTGTCTTGTCAAAATATAGATATGGGTACCGCCTTAGATGTATTGGAGATAGATGCAGCTTCGAACAGGGGAATAGATGAAATTCGTGATTTAAGAGAAAAGGTCAAATTTATTTCTTCTGAGGGAAAATATAAGATATATATCGTCGATGAAGTACATATGCTAACTAACGAAGCGTTTAACGCTTTGTTGAAAACTTTGGAAGAACCCCCTGCCAATGTAGTTTTTATTCTGGCTACCACAGAAGCCCATAAATTGCCCTTAACTATTCTGTCCCGAGTGCAACGTTTTGAATTTCATCGCATCCCGGCGGACGTTATTTGGTCAAGGCTTAAGCAAATATGCCTGGCCTTGGGGAGGGATGTGGAAGATAAAGCCTTGCAGGTCATAGCCAATCAAGCTGAGGGCGGCTTAAGAGATGCAATTAGTATTCTTGATCAATGCCTTCTTTTGGAGGATCCGATCAAGGAACAAGATATTTATCAGATTATAGGCATGGTTGGCCAGGAATTTTGTGCCGAACTTGTTGATTCTCTGCTGGAACGAGATTATGGCAAAGTGTTAAACTTGTTGGAAAAAGCCGTTTCTTTAGGCCGTGATCCGAGACAAATAATAAGAGAGTTGCTTGATTATTTAAGACAGGCTTTATTGTATATTACTGGGGGCGGGGAACCTCTCCTTTCGCCTGAAGGAGCAAAAAAGTTAATAGCGCAAAGCAAAAAAGCGGGTTTAAAAAATTTAATTTCTTTGATCTCTGTTCTTCTTAAAGGGGAAGCGGAATTTCGTTACTCATCCAACACCAGGCTTATGGCCGAGATGATTCTTATCCAGGCTTTATACAGTCAAAGTCAGGAATTTTTAGAAAACGAAGCAACAAATGGCTTGTCATCCGGCGTTGAATTGACTTATTCTAAAGCGGTAACGATTGATCCAATTATGAAGAAAGAAACTGCAAACAAAGAAAAAGGGCAAGCCCTTGAGCAAACAAAGCCTGTTTTGCGGGAAGAGGATATCCTTTTCGTTGTTAAGGATAAATGGCCGCAAATCTTGGATGAAGTGAAGAAAAAAAAGAAATCTACCCATGCCTTTTTGTTAGAAGGCAAACCGGTTGCCGTCAATAATGGTATCTTATATCTGGCTTTTAAAGAAGGATACTCTTTCCATAAAGAAAAATTCTCTCAACCGGAGAATAAAGAAATTGTTGAAATGATACTACAACGTCTCTTAAATTGCAAACTCGAACTAAATAGTGTTATGGAGAGCGATATACAGAGTATAATAAGGAATGAAACCCCAAAGCAAGATGATGATGATTTGTGCATCACTAAAGCGGTAGATTTTTTCGGGCCGGAGCTTGTGCAGGTTAAAAAAGACAATTAGAATAGTAATGATTATAAATGTTAAGGAGAGTGTATAGCAATGGGTTTTAAACCACCAGGCGGCCTGGGCAATATGAACCAGATGCTTAAACAAGCGCAAAAATTACAAGAAAGTATGCTTAAAGCCAAGGAAGAGGTTGAGCAAAAAAGTGTTCAAGCTTCGGCCGGTGGCGGAATGGTTGAAGTTACAGTAAGCGGCAAGATGGAACTTTTGGAGATAAAAATTAAGCCTGAAGCCATAGATCCTGACGATCCCGAAATGCTGGAGGATTTGGTTAAAGCTGCAGTAAATCAGGGTTTAAAAAATGCTCAGAAAATGATTGAAGAAGAAATGGGGAAAGTAACGGGCGGATTTAATATTCCCGGTTTATTCTAAAACATTGGAGAAGATTTAAAGGAATAGTGTTGTATGGATTATTTGTATTATCCTCAACCCTTAGCAGATTTAATAAGCGCTTTCTCTCGATTGCCGGGTATAGGTCCAAAAACAGCGGGTCGTTTGGCTTTTTTTCTTCTTCAGCATGCTGATGATGCGGTTAAACTGGAGCAGGCCATAAGAGACGCCTTGCATAACATTAAACAATGTTCGATATGCGGTAATTATACGGACTCCGATCCTTGCCAAATTTGTGGCAGTGAACGAAGAGATAAATCTTTGCTTTGTATCGTGGAACATCCTCGTGATGTAGTTGCTTTAGAAAGGACCGGAGAATATAAAGGTTTATATCATGTTTTGCATGGGGTCCTATCTCCGATGGACGGGGTTGGACCGGAGCAATTGAACCTTTCCAGTCTTATGGGGCGCTTGGAAAAAGTTAAAGAAGTTGTCCTGGCTGTTAACCCTACTGTCGAGGGTGAAGCTACTGCTTTATATATTTCAAAAATGTTGAAACCATTAAATATCAAAGTTACAAGATTGGCTCATGGATTGCCAATTGGCGGCGATTTGGAGTATGCTGACGAGGTTACGATAGCCCGAGCTTTAGAAGGAAGGCGTCCTCTTTAAGATGGAAACCCATTAAAGGTCGTGGTTCTTTCTTGTCCCCCTTTTGCATAGGATGCAATAGACTGGCTTAGGGGGAATTTCCATGACGCTTATTTTTATAGGGTTATTTATTCTTTTGCTGGTTCTGATAGTAGTTTCTTCCTTAAAAAAACCATATAAAGTGATAAAATTTGCGATTCATATTTTAGGCGGCATTGTGGGTTTATGGATCGTGGATTTATTTTTAGGCGTTTTTGGTATTGAAATTCCTATCAATGTTTTTACCATATGTACAGTTGCTTTGCTGGGTTTCCCAGGGGTAATTGTATTGACAATATTACAGTTATGCGGGATTTAATTAGTGGTTAACTTATTGTATTCTGTGTTCACAATGGATAGCGCTTGAAACTAAGGGAAAAAAAAGGTATGATTTTACCTGGGGAACTATACAAATAGTTCCCCAGGTTGTATATTATAACCAATATTTAATTTTTGAGGTTGAAAATGAAAACAACATTTTTAATAAAATGATTATATATATTAAATTAATTGTACCTTATTTATACTAACAATTTATTAGGAGGAGACATGCAGATGGCAAAAATGAAAACAATGTCGGGAAATGAAGCGGCGGCTCACGCTTCATATGCTTTTTCCGAAGTCGCAGCAATCTATCCGATAACCCCTTCTTCGGATATGGCTGAATTTGTCGATGAATGGGCGGCCCACGGCCGAAAAAATATTTTTGGTCAGCCGATGAAAGTGGTTGAAATGCAATCCGAAGCAGGTGCAGCCGGTGCTGTTCATGGTTCGTTACAGGCTGGAGCATTGACTACGACTTATACCGCATCCCAGGGATTATTGCTCATGATACCGAACATGTATAAAATTTCAGGTGAATTGCTGCCGGCGGTATTTCATGTTAGCGCTCGAGCTATTTCTGCTCAAGCTTTGTGTATTTTTGGTGATCATCAGGATGTCATGGCCGTAAGAATGACCGGCTTTGCCATGCTTAGTTCAGGCAGCGTGCAAGAGGCAATGGACTTGGGTTACATAGCTCATCTTTGTGCTATTAAATCAAGGGTACCATTTCTGCATTTCTTTGATGGCTTCCGTACCTCGCATGAGATATCTAAAATTAGCGTGCCGGATTATGAAGAAGTTGCCCAATTGTTGGATTGGGAAGCTTTGAGAGCATTCAGAAAGAATGCTTTAAATCCGGAACGTCCGGTTTTACGAGGAACTAATCAAAACCCGGATATATATTTCCAAGCCCGAGAAGTAGCTAATCCTTTTTACTTGAGAGCACCGGCAATCGTAGAAGACTACATGAAAAAATATAAAGAACTTACGGGTCGCGAATATAGACTATTCCAATATTATGGCGCACCTGATGCCGACAGGGTTATAGTAACTTTGGGGTCCGTAGGAGAAACTATTTGTGAAACTATTGATTATCTTAGAGCAAAAGGTGAAAAAGTTGGTGTATTACGCGTTCGTTTGTATCGGCCTTTCTCAGCGGAGCATTTCTTAAGAGAACTGCCTAAAACAGTGAAACGTATCGCCGTTCTGGACCGAACCAAAGAGCCGGGTGCAAATGGAGAACCGCTTTATCTGGATGTTAAGAATGTATTTTATGGACAGGAGAACAAACCTCTTATTGTTGGTGGCCGCTACGGCTTAGGATCAAAAGATACTACTCCTTCTCAAATTCTTGCCGTTTTTGAAAACCTGAAAGAGGATAACCCCAAAAACGGCTTCACCATCGGTATAGTTGATGATGTTACCAATACCTCTTTGGAAATAAAAGAAACAATTGATACTACCCCGGAAGGAACCATTAGTTGCCAATTCTGGGGACTTGGTGCCGATGGTACCGTTGGGGCCAACAAGCAGGCTATTAAAATTATTGGAGATCATACTGACCTTTATGCCCAGGGTTATTTTGACTATGACAGTAAAAAGTCAGGAGGAAAAACTGTATCTCATTTACGCTTTGGCCGTAAAGAAATTAAAGCTCCATACCTGGTAAACAATGCTGATTATATTGCTTGCCATAATCAGTCCTATGTATATAAATATGATATGCTCAAAAGTCTCAAACCTGGAGGCACATTTGTCCTCAACTGCCAGTGGTCTGTGGATGAACTTGATGATAAACTGCCAGGATCGCTTAAAAGAGCCATTTATGATAAAAAGGCCAAATTTTATATTATTGATGCCATCAAAATTGCCCACAACCTGGGGCTTGGCGGCAGGATCAACATGATCATGCAGTCAGCGTTCTTTAAACTGGCTAACGTTATTCCTTTGGAAGACGCCATAAAATATCTTAAGGAATCTATCGAAAAGACCTATGGCAAAAAAGGCCGGGAAGTAGTGGAAATGAACAATAAAGCCGTCGATGCCGGTTGTAACGCTCTGATGGAAGTAAAAGTGCCCGATTCTTGGGGGCAGGCTGATATCAATGATGGCATTTTTATGGGTAAAGACGATGATCCAGCTTTCGTCAAAAATATTGTCCGCGTTATGTCTGCTCAGGAAGGAGACAAATTGCCGGTCAGTGCTTTTAAAGGGAGAGAAGATGGTACTTTCCCCGTAGGGACCACTGCTTATGAAAAAAGAGGCATTGCCACTGAAGTTCCCAGATGGATAAAAGAAAATTGTATCCAATGTAACCAATGTTCCCTCGTCTGTCCTCATGCTGCCATCAGGCCGTTTTTACTCAATGAACAGGAGAGACAACAGGCTCCGGCTGGTTTTGAAAGTATAAAAGCTGTGGGAAAAGAGTTTTCCGATTTAACTTACAGGATTCAGGTCAGCCCCTTGGATTGTACTGGTTGCGGCAATTGTGTGGCAAATTGTCCGGCTAAAAACAAGGCTTTGGAATTGAAAGACGCAGCTGTAGAAATCGAAACCCAAAGTCCTTTATGGGACTATGCTCTTAGTTTAAGCAGTAAAGAAGACAGGGTAAGCAACAAATACACAATCAAGAACAGCCAGTTTATCCAGCCGCTGTTTGAGTTCAGCGGAGCATGTCCGGGCTGCGGTGAAACTCCTTATATTAAGCTTTTAACCCAGTTGTTTGGAGATCGGATGATGATATCCAATGCAACAGGTTGTTCATCTATCTACGGCGGTAACGCTCCTGTCGTTCCCTATACCACAAACCGTAAGGGGCAAGGGCCAACCTGGGCTAACTCCCTTTTCGAAGATAATGCTGAGTTTGGTTACGGGCAACATATTGGAGTCGAACATCAGCGCCAGAAGTTAGCCGAGGATATGAGAAAGGCTATGCAAGAAGATATTGGGCCGGAATTGAAGGAAGCATTCCGGGAATGGATAGAAAATATGGATCAAGCCGAGGGTTCCAGGGCAGCCGGCCAGAAGGTTATTGAGGCTTTGCAAAAAGCGGATCTTGACAATAATAAATTGCTGGCGGCAATTTATGAACAAAAAGACCATTTAACGAAAAAATCCATATGGATATTTGGTGGTGATGGTTGGGCTTATGATATTGGCTTCGGCGGTTTGGACCATGTATTGGCTTCCGGCAGTGACGTTAATGTGTTGGTACTGGACACAGAAGTATATTCCAATACTGGCGGTCAGTCCTCTAAAGCCACCCCGCTTGGGGCAGTAGCCAAATTCCAAGCAGCCGGTAAACGGGTTCGCAAAAAAGATTTGGGCATGATGGCTATGAGCTATGGTTATGTCTATGTAGCCCAAATAGCTTTGGGAGCTAATATGGCGCATGCCATTAAAGTATTCCAAGAGGCAGAAGCATATAAAGGACCGTCTTTAATCATAGCCTATGCTCCTTGTATTAACCATGGTATAAAATCAGGTATGCAGAACAGCATTCTTCAAGCTAAAAGGGCGGTAGAAGCAGGGTATTGGCATTTGTATCGCTATAACCCCGATCTTTTGGCTCAAGGCAAGAATCCGTTTATTCTTGATTCCAAAGAACCGACAAGCTCATTCCGCGATTTTATCTTGTCTGAAGTTCGTTATACTTCTTTGAAGAATACATTCCCCGAAGTAGCCGAGGAATTGTATGAAAGCGCGGAAAAAAGCGCTTGGGAACGTTACCAATCTTACAAACGTCTGCAT
>JAAYII010000042.1 GCA_012523535.1 Peptococcaceae bacterium | reverse complement strand
TTGCTCCCCCGAGCGAATCTAAAACGCCCCCAAAGAGTGGCTATAATAGTATAGCACATTTTATGAAATATGCCAGTACTTTTATTGGGTAATAAAAGTGAATTTTAGTAAAATTTCGGCAAAATATAGGAGTCTAATCAATTATGTTCAAGTATTTTATATTTTTTACACTAATAACAATTATATGTTATACTAACTAATAATAATGACAATCCTTTAAAGAATAATATATATTAACAATCATAATTAAAATACATAATTCAAAGGAGTGGGAAAGGAATGAGCGAGTTTATCAATTGCCCAAACTGCAATAGCTCGCAGGAATCCGGTGCAGCCTTTTGCTCTCAATGCGGCACCAATTTATCGACAAGTACTGAACAACCCGTACCCGCCGCCACAGCCCAAAACCATTCGGCTGCTAATCCTTCTCAAGGAAAGGCGATAGCCTCACTGGTGCTGGGCATCGTAGCAGTCGTATGCATATTCTTTGGTTACGGTGCACTACTGGGGATTGTTTTAGCTATTATCGGCATAGTGTTAGGAACCTCGGCTAAAAAAGAAGCTCCTTCTTCCATGGCTACAGCCGGCGTGGTTTTAAGTATTATTGCCCTGGCTTTATGTGTTATTTCTTTTCTGGCCTGTGTAGCCTGCGTTGGACTCCTATTTTCTGTAGAAAGTCTTTATTAATTTCTATTCCGTTATAACTTCATCTGGCGAATATCACAACTTCAATTTAGCGAACAGGGGCTTGACTGTTAAGTTCTGCCCCTTTTATCAGCCCGGAGGAATTTGAATGTATCCGGTAATAAATATTTTAGGCTTAAAAGTTGCCTCCTATGGACTCATGAACTTACTGGGATTTGGCCCGGGAATAACACTCGCCTCCTGGAGGGCTAAAAAAAGAGGAATCTCTTTTGAACAAGAGTTCCTGATGTTGATCCATGTCTGTCTCGGCGTAATTATTGGCGCCAAATTACTTTATTTGGCCCTAAACATCGACTATATCCTGTTACACAAAGATATTATATTTCAAAGCGCGGAAAATTTATTGTCCTATCTTGGGGGAGGCTTCGTTTTCTATGGAGGATTGGCAGGAGGGATTATAGCCGCCTACCTTTATTGTCGTCATTATCGGGAGCCCTTTTTAAAGATGTTGGAAATCGCCGTGCCCTCAATCCCCTTAATTCATGCCATGGGAAGGATAGGTTGTTTCTTGGCGGGCTGCTGTTACGGTATTCCTGTGAACTCATGGCTGGGAGTCACCTTTACCCACTCCCCC
The DNA here is from genome assembly GCA_012523535.1 of Peptococcaceae bacterium. Taxonomy (GTDB): domain Bacteria; phylum Bacillota; class Desulfitobacteriia; order Desulfitobacteriales; family Syntrophobotulaceae; genus JAAYMU01. Next base: position 6,260 of record JAAYII010000042.1, on the reverse strand, counting down.
TATGCTCCGAACGGAGTTCCTCTCTTCCCGGTACAATTACTGGAAGCCGGTATAAACCTTATTATATTTATAGTGCTTTTAAGCTATGCTCGTCAAGAACGAAGACCTTTTCAGGTTTTAGGCCTTTATCTTCTATTTTATTCCCTGTCAAGATTTATTTTGGAATACTTTCGCTTTGATGTAGCCCGAGGCATATATGGAGGTTTTTCAACCTCCCAATGGATTAGTATTTTAGTATTTGCCATCGCCATATACTTGTTCATGGTCAAAAGAACAAAGCAAATACCCTCCGCTTAGCTTCAACTTCCTGAGGACGAGGCTCCAACGGCGGCACAAGTTGCTCCCAACATGGCAGCGTTTTGAGCGGCCAATAAGGACTCCAAAGTGACAAAAGCATTGGTTTGAAGCAAACTTTCTTTTTTCATGCCTTCCAGTATAGGAAAAGTAACCAGGGAGGTAGCTGTAAGAAATAGCGCCTCCTTGCCCAGCCAGCGAATACTCCGCTCTTTTCTCAAGTATTCGCTCATCTCTACAACATTTATGGCAGCCCTGTCGCTTTGATCCTCCAATAGGGTCAATAATCCCAATGAACCATAATTCCTGGTATAAACCTTTAGGTTATGTTCCATAAAATATTCGTAAAGGCGGCGACATCTCCCGGCCTTATCTTTATTTTTTTCCCGGCTTAAACTAAGAATGTGAGATAAAAACTGTAGGCCATTGCTTTTGTGGAAGCCCGCCTCCTTTAATTCTTGATAAATGGATTCGATCTCTTCCATAAGAACAGAAACCGGACGTTGAGTTACGGCCAGAAGGACGGACAAAGGATAATCATCCCCCGAAGTAAGCCAGGGATGATTCTTTTTCATTTCCTTAAAGATTTCATATGCTTTGGCTATTATCTGATCAACTTGCTTGGGAGCACAAGTCAGCAGCAAGGTGTAAGCCGTGACCGGCCTATATGTATAACTGCGGAAGCCAATGGCCTTCAACTTGTTTTCATAGTCCAGCAGCACATCAAATTTGGCTTCCGGATCGGGAAAGTTGAGTATCAGCAAGGCTGAAAAGAGGATGGATTTTTGCCGGTAACAGGAAAAGGGGCCGGTATTTTGTTTGATATAATCGTTAACTCTCTCTATTTCTTCTTTGTTATAATCCTTGTCCTTCATTACATAGGAGAGAGCGATCAGATTGTTCATATTACTTGAATTTTTCCATCTAAAGTCCTTGTTTACCTTTTGATAAATATTAATTAATTTATCGGCCCGCTGTCGGGATAATAAATCCATTTGCCATTTACCTCCTTATCAGCCCTTGTTTCTTTCCCTTAATTCTCTTTCCATTTGCCTTTTGGCATCGCGTTTAGCCAAGTCTTCCCTCTAGTCATAAATCTTTTTACCCTTGCACAACCCGAGTTCAATCTTAGCCAAGCCTTGCTTAAGGTAGATCTTGAGCGGGATAAGAGTCATGCCCTGCTGCTGGACTTTGCCAGCCAGTTTGGCAATCTCGGCTTTATGGAGAAGCAATTTTCTTTTTCTTAACGGGTCATGGTTAAACCTATTCCCTTGTTCATAAGGACTGATGTGCATCTGGTTAAGCCAAACCTCGCCGTCCTGTATATCAGCATAGCTGTCTTTGAGATTAACCTTTCCCGCCCTGATGGACTTAATTTCTGTTCCGGTCAAAATTATGCCTGCTTCGTATCTTTGTTCCACGAAATAATCATGAAAAGCTTTTCTGTTTTCAGCAATAACCTTAATCCCATCGGCCATAAACTCACCCCCGGAAAACTGTAATTAGTCTCTTTTGGCACAGAATGAAGGAAACATGCCAGCTTAAATATTTTGCTCCAAAAATTCCAGTATTTTTTCGGCTAATTTCTTCCTGTCCTTACTCAATGGCAAATAGTGATCTTCATTAGGCCACAGAACGACTTCTTTTTTTGAATGCGGGATACTGTCCCCGATAATTTGCCCGCTGCGCCAATCAACCGTACTGTCTTCAAGGCTTTGAATAACAAGAGTGGGGCAAGTAATCTTGGACAATTCCTTTTGTATCATTCCAATAGCCCGGTTAAGGGAAACAAAACAAGCAACGGGCACCTCAACATAGGAAAAATGCGGAAAACCGCCTTTACTGATACTTATTTCGCTTTCTCTATAGGGTTTTTTGACATATTTTTGAGGACCCAAAAACTTCTCAACTGAATTAAGCCTTTCATCCTTAAATAAGATGGGGGCATTAATCGATACCGCTGCCTCGATAAGGTTCTGCGTGGCCAGGTAAAGGGCCAGCAGCCCTCCCATGGAATGTCCGATAACTATTACCTGAGAACATAATTTTTTTAAATCCTGCCAGGCTTGGATAACGCTGTCCAGCCAGTCTTCCCAGGAGGTGGTGCTCAATTGCTCCGGGGAAGTGCCGTGCCCGGCCAAAAGCGGCGCGCTGACAGTATAGCCCGCACGATTTAAATCTTGGCCCAGAGGTTTAAGATCAACGGGACAAGCGGTAAAGCCATGCACCAATAGTATCCCCATCTTCCCCCCTGGATAGAAAAAAGGCTTTACAAGTTCTTCTTTTGTGTATTTCATGATTTGTTCACTTTCCATAATCTTATTCCCAACACCCATTATTTGCTTTGCTCTAGCCTGACTTACTTTTAATACATCCATAATCTATTTACTACTTTGCAATCCGTCGCTTTAGTATTCTTAACTATTCATTTAAACAAATTAATATAGAAAAAGCAATTAATATGATTTACAAAACCAAGAGAATTGCCATGATATTTCTGAATAGGGTTTCAGATACAAATAGGAGGAAATTATGAATATTTGGCATGATCTTGATCCCAGCATGGTTTCACCCGATAATTTTACGGCAGTAATCGAAATTCCCAAAGGGAGTAATACCAAGTATGAATTGGACAAGGCAACCGGCCCGCTGCGTTTGGACAGGATTCTGGAGGGAAAGGAAACGGCCGTGGACTCGGTAAAAGACAGGGACGTTGCCCTGAGAATTATCAGCGAAGCTAGAGCCAGATATGATCAATGTTTTCGTTAAAACAAGCCGCCGACAATTGTCGGCGGCTATTTTTTATGCTTGCTTGGAAAATCTGCGCTACATAAACAGGGGCGCAAATACCAAAGAAACAATGCTCATGAGTTTGATCAAAATGTTAATGGAAGGACCAGCCGTATCCTTGAAGGGGTCACCTACGGTATCGCCGTTTACGGCAGCGGCGTGAGCTTCGGAACCTTTGCCGCCAAAATTACCGCTTTCAATATATTTCTTGGCATTGTCCCAGGCTCCGCCCGCATTGGCCATCATAACCGCCACTAAGAAACCGGAAGCAGTTGCCCCGGCCAGCATCCCGCCGAGGGCCTCTTTGCCCAAACCGGGAAGAAGACCCACGATAACCGGAGCCAATACAGCCAGAAGACCGGGTGCTATCATTTCCCTGATAGCGGCACCGGTGCTGATCCGCACACAGTTGGCATAGTCCGGTCTGGCCTTATTCTCCATCAGGCCGGGTATTTCCCTGAACTGGCGACGAACCTCTTCAATCATATCAAAAGCGGCGCGGCCTACTGCTTGCATGGCCAAGGAAGAGAAAAGGAAAGGCAACATAGCGCCGAGGAAAAGACCGCCAACAACAGCAGGATTCATTAAGTCAATGCTCTTCAACCCGACAGAGGCGGTATAAGCACTGAATAACGCCAGAGCGGTAAGGGCCGCCGAACCGATGGCAAAACCTTTGCCGATAGCGGCAGTGGTATTTCCTACAGAGTCCAAAGCGTCGGTGATTTCTCTGACATGGGGATCAAGATGGGACATTTCCGCAATACCGCCCGCGTTGTCGGCTACAGGGCCATATGCGTCGACCGCCACAATTATGCCGGTGGTGGACAACATGCCAACGGCCGCCATAGCAATACCATATAGACCTGCAAATTTATATGATAACAGAATGGCAATAACAATTAAAATGATTGGAATCGCCGTGCTCATCATGCCATAAGCAAAACCGGAAATAATATTGGTAGCCGAACCGGTCTGGGAAGCTTTGGCGATCTCCTTAACCGGCTTATACAGATAGGAAGTATAGTATTCGGTAATTTTCCCGATCAAATAGCCGACAATCATTCCGCTGATCGAAGCAATGAATACTCCGGTGCCGGAAATAACGGCAGAACCGCCGAGTAAATTGGTGCACAGGAAATAAGCGGCAATAATAGACAGAATCATGGCTACCAGAGTACCAAAGCTCAAAGCTTTACCGGCATTGGCGCCTTCATTGGTGCGCACGAAGAAAGTACCGATAATGGAAGCAACAACTCCTGCTCCGGCGATTAACATGGGTAAAATTACGCCGTTTTTCCCTAAACCAAGAGCCACGGCCAAAGCAACGGCAGCTATAATGGAACCCACATAAGATTCAAAGAGGTCCGCGCCCATCCCGGCAACGTCACCGACATTATCGCCCACATTGTCGGCAATAACCGCAGGGTTGCGGGGATCGTCTTCAGGAATACCGGCTTCTACTTTACCAACCAGGTCGGCACCGACATCGGCTGCTTTGGTATAGATACCGCCGCCTACACGGGCAAAGAGAGCAATAGAACTGGCTCCTAAAGCAAAGCCGTTGACCACACTGGGATTGTCAAATAAAAAAGTTACAATTCCTATCCCGAGCAGCCCGAGACCGACAACCGACATGCCCATAACCGAGCCACCGGCGAAAGCAACACCCAAAGCTTTATTGGCGCTTTCCTGGGCGGCGTTGGCGGTACGAACATTGGCTCTGGTTGCTACGTTCATGCCAATATAACCGGCACCGACGGAACAAATCGCCCCGACAATAAAGGCAATTGCAGTTGCCGGCTGCAGGCTATCAGCGCCCGGAGTAAGCATACCTACAACAAAAATAATGACTGCAACAGCAACCACGAAAATTACCAAGGTTCTGTATTCCCTGAATAAAAAGGCCATGGCGCCTTCATGAATGGCTTTGGAAATATCCTGCATGGTTTGATTGCCAGGGCTTACTTTGTTAATCTTTCTGGTTAAATAAAAGGCAAAAATTAAAGCTAAAATACCGGCCAAAGGTGCCCAAATAGTGAAATTCATTATTCTTCGAGACTCCTTCCTTGATTAAGAATATATAAATTGCAGCATTATTAGAAAATCTGAAGCTGCAAATCAGAAACCGCAAAACATACATAAATAATATTATTTCGCTTTAATCATATAATCAATTCTTAATCATATAATCAATTGTTACATTCAACCGCTCGTTATGTAACACAAGTTGCCACAGCAAACTTGTGTTTTGCATAAATTGATTAATAACAGACCCTCAGGGAAAACAAATTAATTAGTTTAATACACGAATTTAACAGGCTATGTGCAATACCCTATTTGAAAAACACAGTCAATCCCAAAGAACTAAGCAAAAATAATATGGCAAAAACTATTCCCAATTTAGAGAAAAAACTGTCCAATCCTCTTGCCTTAGTCTTCCCAAAAAATTGTTCACCGGCACCGGCAATGGAACCGGATAATCCCGCACTTTTACCGGACTGCAAAAGAACGGTGGCGATCAAACCCAACGAACTGATGATTAAAACCACAATTATAGCTATAACCACGACTTCACCTCCCTTAAAACCTGTAGAGATTACAACCAATATAGTCGATTATTTATTTTAACATAGCACTGGACTGGACGCAAGATTTCCAGATTATTCTATTATACGTCTAGTACTTATATTTTCCAGTTGCCGATGAAAATCAAATTTTTAAAGCCTTCCGCCCCTTATAAATTGCAGTTTGACTCAATTCCTCTTCAATTCTCAACAGTTCGTTATATTTGGCCAGGCGATCCGTACGGGCGGGAGCACCGGTTTTTAATTGCCCGGCGTTGACTGCAACTGCCACATGGGCCAAGCAAACGTCTTCCGTTTCGCCTGAACGATGGGAGATAATCGTAGTGTAACCTGCCCGTTTTGCTATTTCTATGGTATCCAAAGTTTCAGTCAAAGTTCCGATCTGGTTTAATTTAATAAGAATGGAATTGGCGCACCCGGCCTCAATGCCGCGGGTTAATCTTACAGGATTGGTAACGAAAAGGTCGTCGCCCACCAGCTGGACTTGCTTGCCCAGGCGTTCCGTCAATTTTTTCCATCCATCCCAATCCTCTTCGGCTAAACCGTCTTCAATGGACAAAATGGGGAACTTGCGGCAAAGATCAACGTAGT
>JAAYII010000041.1 GCA_012523535.1 Peptococcaceae bacterium | reverse complement strand
GTATTTAAGAATAACAATAAGTCACAAATATGATATAATTGTTATGATATAATTGTTTAAAATTAATATGTTAAAAAATTATAAATAAGTTGAATTAGTTTTATTTCGTCGCTCGGCTGGTTTATGCACAATTCTATGCAATATTTTATAGAATTGAGGTATACCCGATGGCTGAAAAAAAAATTGGCAATTGGGTCAAATATATGTCCTGGGCTTCAACAATCGCTACTGCTCTTGCCGGTTTAGTGGCAGGTGGTTTTTTTTTAGGACGATATTTGGACTCCCGCTTTGGGACAGACCCCTGGCTGACAATTGGGTGTACCCTGGTAGGCCTTTTCCTCGGCTTTAGCTACGTAATTTTTTCACTAATTAAACTTGGGAAGTCTGATGATGAGCAGTAGAACATTTATAATGATCCTAGGTTTTCCAAGCTCAGCAATACTTTTGGGAGCAGCCTTGATCGGCAATCATATCTGGCTGGGCCTACTTGTTGGGTATCTAGTCGGTATTATTAATATTCAGTGGTTATTTCGGGACATCAAGCAAGTTGCGGGCAAGGATATTAATCTGGCTTTAAGAAGATATTACATTAGTTTCTATTCCAGACTGGGCATGATCACCTTGGTCGTAGTTATGGTAGCCAGATTTTGGTCAGAGAGATTATACTGTCTGGTGTTTGGAATTATTGTCGGGGTATTTATACCTCTTATCGTGATAATCTGCCAATATTTAAAACATGAAAGGGGGTGAGCAAAATGATGCATGAGACAATAATTTGGCAAGTGGGCAATATTACTTTACATGCCAAAACTTTAATTATGACTTGGATTGTTATGGCATTTTTGATAATAATAAGTATTATTGCGACCAGAAAGTTAACAAGTGATACTCCAGGGCGGCTGCAAAATGTTCTGGAATGGATTGTTGACTTTGTAAAATCATTAATATCTGAATCAATGGATTATAAAAAGGGGGCGGCGCTGCACGCTTATTTACTAACCTTGATAGTGTTTATCTTCTTTTCCAATATACTCGGATTAATACCTAATATATTTGCCCCTCTTTTTTCATGGATAGAATTCGCACAACTCAATAAAATATTGGGTGATGTTATCATGATGTCACCGACCGCAGATATAAATACAACTTTGGCTTTGGCCACTTTGACAGCTATTTTAGTTGTGGTATGGGGAATCAAGTTCAGAGGGGTTCATTATTTCCATCATTTTCTCGAACCTATACCGGTATTTTTGCCGATCCATATCATTGACTTTATCGCCAAGCCGATGACTCTTGCTTTCCGTCTTTTTGGCAATATTTACGCGGGGGAAGTACTTATTGCCGTTATGCTGATGATACCGGGCTTAATGGTTGCTGGCACGGTAATACCGATGCCTTTGTGGCTCGGATTCAGTATTTTTATTGGAGCAATCCAATCTTTTGTCTTTACGGTACTTACTACTGCCTACATTTCCCAGGCTATAGCCGGCAATGATTGATTTTTTTAGGCTGCTGAAGAGCTTGATTTCTGTTATAATTAGTTTATTATTGCTCATGAAAGCAATATAAAATATTACTTAACTTTAGAATATTTTAAGGAGGAATAAATCATATGGATATGTCTGCTGCTGCTATGTTAGGTGCGGGGATTGCTGCTGGAGCAGCCGCTCTTGGTGCTTCTCTGGCCAATGGTAATGTAATTTCCAATGCGATCAATGGCACTGCACGTCAACCGGAAGCCAAAGGTGCCCTACAGTCCATGATGTTCATTGGGGTAGGCTTAATCGAAGCGCTTCCTCTTTTGACCTGGGTTATTGCTTTGATCATGGTAGTAAGAGGATAGACCGAGCTTTTTAATAATGAGGGGAACCTTATGTTCCCCTCTTGTGCAAATTAAAAAGCTGAGTAAATCCACTTCTGCTGCGAGAGGAGGAACAGACCTTTTGAATTTATTAATGAATGGATTAACTTATTCGATAGCTTCAACTGCGGCTTCAGGGGGCGGCGGGAATCCTCTACAAATTAACATTTATACCTATATAGTTCAGATTATTTCTTTTTTGATTCTTGTTTGGATTCTAGCCAAGTTTGCTTGGAAACCGCTGATGAATATGATGGAAAAAAGGCGCCAGTTTATTGCGGACAGCATTGCCAATGCCGAAAAACAACGGACAGAAGCTGCGCGCCTTAAGCAGGAATACCAAGAAGAATTGCTTAAAGCTCGCTTAGAAGCTAAGAACATCATAGAAAAAGCAACCAGAGAAAGTGAAAAGCGCGCTGCCGAAATTTTGGCCCAAGCCCACAAGGAAAATGAAAGATTAAAACAAACAGCCCTTGCCGAAATAGAAAGGGAGCGGGAAAAGGCTGTTGCGGAAATTCGCATGCAAGTTATTGACATGTCAATTGCCGTAGCGGAAAAACTGCTCCGGCGCAAGCTCGATATGGAGGGCCAGCAAGAGTTGATTGATCAATTTATTCAAGAAGTAGGCGATAGGCCATGTTAGCAGGGGCATTGGCGCGCAGATATGCACAGGCTCTTTTGGAACTGGCTTTGGAAATGTCGGTTCTTGATCAGATTGAAGCAGAGCTAAGATTTTTGAACAAGCTTATGTTGGAAAACAAAGAGCTCCAACATGTGCTCAATCATCCAAATATCGAAACTTCAATAAAAAAGAAAATCCTGGCCAATATTTTAGGCAATAATGTCTCCGAGATATCAAAGCATTTTTTGTATTTACTGATCGATCGCCGGAGACAAAATGTTTTGTCTCTGATACAACGTGAATTTACCCGTCTTGCTAATGATGTACGCAATGTGGTGGAAGCAAAAGTAGTAAGCGCAGTCTCCTTGTCGCCGGAGCAAGAAAAAAAACTAAAACAGGTAATTGCCAAAATAACGGGCAAAAACGTTCAATTAACTGCCGAAGTTAATCCCCAACTGATTGGCGGGGCCAAAATTCAAATTGGAGATCAGGTGATTGACGGTACAGTTGCTGCAGCACTATTAAAATTGCGTCAGGAATTGATCAAGGCATCATATAAACCTCAGTAGGAAATAGGGGTGAACTAAAAAAATGAATTTACGTCCGGAAGAAATCAGTTCAATAATTAAGCAACAAATTGAACGTTATGAATCTGCCCTAGATATAGTTGACGTCGGTACTGTAATTCAGGTAGGTGACGGTATTGCACGTATCTATGGTTTAGAAAAAGCCATGGCGGGAGAACTTTTGGAATTTCCCGGTGAAATATACGGCATGGCCATGAACTTGGAGGAAGACAACATCGGCTGTGTCATCCTGGGACCTTATAATAATATTAAAGAAGGAGATCAGGTCAAACGAACAGGCAGGATCGTGGAAGTGCCGGTCGGAGAAGCATTGATCGGTAGAGTGGTTAATGCTCTTGGACAACCTATTGACGGAAAAGGAGAAATTATTCCCGCCGGCTATCGCCCGATTGAAGCTCCTGCTCCAGGTGTTGTGGACAGGAGACCGGTGCACGAGCCTTTACAGACAGGGCTCAAATCCATTGATTCCATGATTCCCATAGGCCGTGGTCAGCGGGAACTCATTATTGGGGACCGTCAAACCGGTAAGACTGCCCTTGCTGTTGATACCATTATTAATCAAAAAGGCAAAGATTGTATTTGCATTTATGTGGCTATCGGACAGAAACAATCCACAGTAACTGGAGTAGTTAGAAAATTAGAAGAGCACGGTGCTATGGATTATTCCATCGTTGTAATGGCGACTGCCTCTGAACCGGCGCCCATGCTATATATTGCCCCTTATGCGGGATGTACTATGGGAGAGTATTTCCGGGATAAAGGGCAACATGTATTAGTAGTTTATGACGATTTATCCAAACAAGCAGTGGCTTACCGCGAGCTTTCCTTGTTGTTAAGGCGCCCGCCCGGCCGTGAGGCTTATCCCGGTGATGTATTTTACTTGCACTCCCGTTTGCTGGAGCGTGCGGCCAAACTTTCACCGGAAAAGGGCGGCGGTTCTTTGACCGCTTTGCCTATTATCGAGACTCAGGCCGGAGACGTTTCGGCTTATATTCCAACTAATGTTATTTCCATCACAGACGGTCAAATATTTTTGGAATCCGACCTGTTTTATGCAGGTTTCCGCCCGGCCATTAACGTGGGTATCTCCGTTTCCCGGGTAGGAGGGGCTGCTCAGATTAAGGCCATGAAACAAGTATCCGGCCAGTTGCGGCTTGACTTAGCCGCTTATCGAGAACTGGCAGCTTTTGCCCAGTTCGGTTCCGACCTGGATAAAGCGACCCAGGCTCGCATTAACCGTGGTCAAAAAACTATGGAAATCCTGAAACAAGACCAGTATCACCCCATGCCGGTTGAAGAACAGGTTATAGTTATATTCGCCGCAACCAGGGGATATATCGATGACGTGCCACTGGAGAGAATAAGAGATTTTGAACGAGAACTTCTCCAATTCTTGCGCTCGGAAAAAGATTATATTTTGGAAGAAATCCGTACTGAAAAAGCCCTTTCTGATGAATTGATGAAGCAAATCGGTGAGGCAATCAATGAATTCAAACAAGGTTTTTTGGTCTAGAAAGAGTAGGTGAAGGAAGTGGCGGGAGTACGCGATATCCGCAGGCGAATCCGTAGCGTGTCCAATATGCAACAAATCACCAAGGCCATGAAAACGGTAGCTGCGGCCAAATTACGTAAGGCTCAAAGAAAGGTTATTGCTTCTCGTCCCTATACAAGACAAATTCAGGAAGTTTTAGCGCGTTTGGCCAATGCTCAGACCGAAATTGAGCACCCGCTTTTAGTTAAGCGGCCGGTCCAAAAAGTCGGTTATATTGTATTAACCTCCGACAGAGGACTTTGCGGGGCTTTTAATGCCAATATAATCCGCTTAACTCGAGGGATTGTTGAAATGAGACGGGATGCGGAAGTGGGTTTGGTGACAGTTGGGCGTAAAGGCCATGACTATTTCATAAAGCGAAAATATAGAATACTGGCGCAATTTATGGGACTGGGCGATGATCCTAATTTTAATCAAGCCAATAAAATAGCTGAGGAGGCTATAAAATTATATCTAGCGGGGGAATTGGATGAAGTATATATAATTTATTCCAAGTTTGTATCTGTACTGACGCAGGAACCAACAGCAGTCAAGGTGTTGCCCATAGAACCGATTGCTGAAGAAACAAGCAGGCAATATATTTTTGAGCCTTCCCCTGCACAGATACTACAACGGCTGCTCCCCGTTTACTTGAAAAGCCAAATATATAGTGCTCTCTTGGAGAGTAAAGCCAGTGAACTTGGAGCTCAGATGACAGCCATGGATTCGGCTACCGAAAATGCCAAGGAAATGATAGAAAAACTGACCCTAGAAATGAACAGAGCCCGTCAAGCAGCTATCACAACCGAAATATCGGAAATTGTGGGAGGCGCTGCAGCTCTGGAATAGTGCTTAATGAACAATAACCTGATCAAAGGAGGTTAGTTTGTGTCAAATATTGGTAAAGTAACTCAGATCATGGGTCCTGTAGTTGATATCGAATTTGACCCCGATTCTTTGCCGGAAATATACAACGCCATAGAAATAAAAGATGAAGAAAGAAATATAGACTTAACTTTGGAAGTGGCCCAACATTTGGGAAACGATGCTGTCCGTTGTGTGGCCATGTCCTCGACCGACGGCCTGGTTAGAGGGATGAAGGCTTATAATACAGGGGGCCCTATAACTGTTTGTGTTGGTAAAGAAACTCTGGGTCGAATCTTCAATGTTTTGGGAAAACCTATCGATAAACTTCCGGAGGTAAATACTCCATTAAAATTACCGATTCATAGGAAAGCTCCTTCTTTTGTGGAACAAGAGACCACCGATACCATGTTAGAAACGGGTATTAAAGTTATAGACCTGCTGGCACCTTATGCCAAAGGCGGAAAAGTCGGCTTGTTTGGCGGCGCAGGCGTAGGCAAAACCGTTATAATTCAAGAATTGATTAATAATATTGCCACTCAACACGGAGGTATTTCAGTTTTTGCCGGTGTAGGTGAACGTACCCGTGAAGGTAATGACCTTTGGAATGAAATGAGAGAATCCGGTGTCATTAATAAAATGACCATGGTTTTCGGGCAAATGAATGAACCTCCGGGTGCTCGTCTGCGCGTTGCTTTGACCGGGTTGACCATGGCCGAATATTTCAGAGATGAAATGGGCCAGGACGTATTGCTATTTATTGATAATATCTTCCGCTTCACCCAAGCGGGTTCGGAAGTATCCGCCCTTTTGGGACGTATGCCTTCAGCGGTTGGATACCAACCGACTTTGGCAACTGAAATGGGCAACTTGCAGGAGAGAATTACATCCACGAAAAAAGGGTCAGTCACCTCCGTGCAGGCCATTTATGTTCCGGCGGACGACTTGACCGACCCAGCACCGGCGACAACTTTTGCTCACTTAGACGCTACAACTGTTCTTTCCAGATCAATTGCTGAAATGGGGATTTATCCGGCTGTCGATCCGCTTGATTCAACATCCCAGATTCTAACTCCTTCAGTTGTAGGGGATGAGCATTATACGGTAGCCCGTGAAGTTCAAAAAATATTGCAACGCTATAAAGAGCTGTTGGATATTATCGCTATTCTTGGAATGGACGAACTGAGTGAGGAAGATAAACTTATAGTCCAGAGGGCCCGCCGTATCCAGCGCTTCCTCTCCCAGCCGTTTTTTGTGGCCGAGGCTTTTACAGGCATGAAAGGCAAATATGTGCCGATTAAAGATACTATTAAAGGCTTTAAAGAGATATGTGAAGGTTTGCATGACAACCTTCCAGAAGAGGCTTTCCATTTTGTCGGTACTATTGAGGAAGCAGTAGAAAGAGCAAAACAGTTAGGAGCTGTATAAACAATGGCGGGGAAATTTAGGTTAAAAGTTGTGGCTCCTGACGGATTGGTTCTCGATAAAGATGTCGAATTTGTTCTGGTTCGCAGCGAAGATGGAGATTTGGGAATATTAGCCCGTCATACTCCTCTTCTGGCCAGTTTGGAAATAGGGGTTGTTCGCTATCGGGAAAACGGCAAAGAGCACAAAATAGCTGTTAGTGGCGGTTTTTTGGAAGTAGCGGACAATAAAGTAACCATTCTGGCCAATACGGCTGAGACTGCTGAACAAATAGATGTGCCGCGGGCTCAGGCAGCCAAGGAGAGAGCTGAAAAACGACTTCAGGAACGGAAGCCGGGGACAGACATTCAACGTGCAGAGATAGCTTTGAAAAAAGCCCTGGCCCGACTTAAAGCTGCCCAATAATAGAATAAATGGAATAAAATTGAATTAGGTTTATTGCCAGTTATTAACACCGGATAAACATTATGGAGCTTCTCTATATTAATTAGAGTTGCTTCATAATGTTTTTTTATTTACGGTTTATTAAAAAATTTGTTTTTAGATATTGGTTAGTTTGGCTATATTTAAAAACCCTGAAGCTGAACCTTAATGTTTTGAGATAAAAAAGATTGGTCAAACTATTAATAAAATTTTGAATGAGGTTTGGAAATGACAAAATACACCAACCAAATTCCTAAATACATTATTTGTATAATAATCCTTATTCTGTTACTTCCTTCGCTTTTATGGGCGAAATCATTGGTTAGAGATTCGAGCAATAAGAATTTTTCCTTAATCCTCGATTCCAATCTGGTAGATTGTACACAAGCTAGCGTAAAATATATAGTATGGACACAGGATGAAAATGGAGTACCTGTTCTCGAAAAAATACTGGAACAGACGGGTATGCCCTGGGAGAAAAATGTATTAATAAATTACTGGCAGAATAGGGCATATGAATATATTGCTCAAATGGAGATAACCGGTGGCCAGGAAGCAGATATGCTGGAAAAATATTTGAATCTAAAAAGCAAATTGAAAAATTTGAAACAAACCAAAGTATTTATGGAAGAGATTGTAGCAGCAAACCTAGATATTAATGATTTTCTCAGCAGAAATAATGTGGTAAACTTTGATAGAATTGAAGCATTCAATACAATCTCTGCCACGGGTTATGTAGAGTATTTAAATGAAGGTATTAATATCGGCGGTAGTCCGGTGAATTTTCAGATTATTACGCGAACTAATAACCTGAATCCAGGTAGAACTATCATCGCTTTTCCTGCTTTATGGAAAGAGTTTTGAATCAATGCTCAGGCAGGAAAAAAAGAAAGGAAGAAGAACTATTCTATAAAATAATGTTTGGAGTGACAATTAAAATTGGCAAAATTTTTAGTTACAGGCGGAAAGGAACTTGAGGGAAAAGTTGATGTCAGCGGTGCCAAAAATGCAATCCTGCCTATTTTGGCCGCAAGTATTTTGACCTCAGATAAAATAGTATTGGATGAAGCTCCGGATTTACTCGATGTCGATGTTATGAGCCAAGTGATTGAATCACTCGGTGGCAAGGTTAAAAGAAACGGCAAAAAATTGTATGTTGTAAATAAGGAAATAAAAAGTATCGAAACGCCTTTCGATTTGATCTCCAAAATGAGGGCTTCTATCTTCATTATGGGGCCTATGCTGGCCCGCACGGGCAGGGTTAGAATATCTCATCCCGGCGGATGCGCCATTGGATCCAGGCCCATTAATTTTCATTTAAAAGGTTTGGAGTGTTTGGGTGCACAAATTAGAATGGATCATGGTTTTCTGGATATCAGCGCACCAAAACTAAAAGGAGCCAGAATCTATCTCGATTTTCCCAGTGTAGGAGCCACAGAAAACATTATGATGGACGCTTCTTGTGCAGAAGGT
>JAAYII010000040.1 GCA_012523535.1 Peptococcaceae bacterium | reverse complement strand
TGGGCACGGATTCTTTCCAGGAAGTTGATATAACGGGTATGACCCTGCCGATAACAAAACATTCCTATTTAGTAAAAGACGCCAACGATATACCTCGGATTGTAAAAGAGGCTTTTTACATAGCCCGTACCGGTCGTCCCGGACCGGTTTTGATTGATCTGCCGAAAGATGTAATGGCTGCTGAAGTGACGACTTCCTGCCCGGAAAAAGTACATTTGCCCAGTTACAAATATTTTGGCAAAGGCAATGCCGGACAAATTAATGAGGCTGCCAAAGCCATATCCCAGAGTAAGAAACCTGTGGTTTATGCAGGCGGAGGAGTTATTACCTCCGGTGCCGGGCCCAGTTTATGTCAATTGATCGAAAAATTAAATATCCCGATAGTAACAACTCTAATGGGGATAGGAAGTGTACCGAGCCGGCATCCCAATCTTTTGGGCATGGTGGGTATGCACGGAACAATTACCGCCAACCTGGCAGTTAATGACTGTGATCTATTAATTGCTGTCGGAGTGCGTTTTGATGATAGGGTAACCAGCGGTTTAAAACATCGCTTTGCCAACAAGGCCAAAATAATTCATATAGACATTGATCCGGCTGAAATCGGTAAGGTTGTCCGGGCCGATATTCCGATTGTTGGAGACGCCAGGTTGGTTTTGGATGACCTAATACCCCTGGTTCAGGCTCCGGAAACGACCGCTTGGTGGAACCAGATTCGCACTTGGCAAAAAACATATCCTTTGCGCTACGAACAAAATGGTCATTTAAACCCCCAAATAATTCTGGAAGCTTTGGGAAAGGTCGGCGGAGAAAAAGCTATTGTGATTACCGATGTAGGCCAACACCAAATGTGGGCGGCCCAGTTTTATCCTGTTACCAATCCCAGACATTTTATTACCAGCGCTGGTTTAGGGACTATGGGTTTTGGCTTCCCGGCGGCCATCGGTGCCCAGTTTGCCAAACCCGACAGCTTGGTGTTTTTGATAACAGGAGACGGCTCTTTTCAAATGAGTATTCAGGAGTTGGCCACTACGGTTCAATATAATCTGCCGATAAAAATTGTTTTAATGAACAACGGTGTGCTGGGCATGGTACGCCAATTGCAAAAAATGTTTTATAATGAGCGTTTTAACCAAATTCAATTGCATGCCAATCCAAATTTTGTCAAAGTTGCGGAAGCATATGGGATTAAAGGTTTAAGGGTAGAAAAACCTGAAGAGGTGGAGGCGGCCCTGCTTAAGGCTGTTAACACTTCCGGTCCTTTTCTGTTGGACTTTGCGATTTCCCCGGATGAGGTGGTATTGCCCATGGTTCCTCCCGGCAAGGTGATAACTGAAGTCCTGGGAGGTGAAGACTGATGCGTCATACTTTGGCCGTTCTTGTTGAGAATAATCCGGGTGTTCTGGCAAGAATATCCGGGCTTTTTTCAAGACGGGCTTATAATATCCACAGTCTGGCCGTTTGCCAGACCGAAAACCCTTCTTTATCTATTATGACTATTGTGGTGGAAGGGGACAGCCAGGTCATTGAACAGGGTACCAAACAGCTACATAAATTGGTTGTTGTGCATAAGGTTACCAATCTTAGCAATGAGGCGGTGGTGGACCGGGAATTGGCTTTAATTAAAGTAAGAGTCAAACCGGAGACCAGGCTTGAAATTATGCAGACTGTTGATATTTTCCGTGGCCGGGTGGTTGATTTGGGCAGGAGCAGCCTGACGGTTGAGCTGACCGGAAATGAAGATAAAATTAATGCTTTTATCCGAAGCATGAAAACATATGGGATTTTGGAACTGGTCAGAACAGGACGAATCGCCATTGCCCGTTCCGAAAACTGATCCGTTTGCTTAAAGGTTTAAATCAATTCAATTATTTGTTGAAAAATAAAATACTAAAAAGATAAGCCAAAACAAAATAAATTTAAATACTGTAAAAAACAAAAACATTATAAAAAAATACTAAATATGGAGTTGATAAATCATGGCAAAAATTTATTATGATGCAGATGCGGATTTAGGTATTCTTAAAGGTAAGAAAATCGCGGTAATGGGTTGGGGAAGCCAAGGGCATGCCCAATCGCAAAACCTTAAAGATTCCGGTTTAGACGTAATCGTAGGGTTACGCCGGGGAAGTGCTAGATGGGCCCAAGCCGAAGCGGCGGGTTTAAAAGTAATGACTGTGGCAGAAGCGGCTGCGCAAGCTGATTTTATCCAGATTTTACTGCCCGATGAACAGCAGCGCAAAGTTTATCAAGAGGAAATTCTGCCCCATTTAAAAGCGGGCAAAGTATTGGGTTTCTCTCACGGCTTTAATATTCATTTCGGGCAAATCGTAGTTCCCGCTGATGTTGATGTTATTATGGTTGCTCCTAAGAGCCCGGGACATCTTGTCAGGCGTACTTACTTGGAAGGGGCCGGAACACCTGCTCTAATTGCCGTTCACCAGAATGCCAGCGGCAATGCTCTGCAAATTGGATTGGCTTATGCCAAAGGAATTGGGACCACACGTGCAGGTGTCTTGGAAACTACATTTAAAGAAGAAACAGAAACAGACCTTTTTGGAGAACAAGCGGTCCTTTGCGGCGGCGTTACCGAGTTGGTAAGAGCCGGATTCGATACTTTGGTTGAAGCAGGTTATCAGCCGGAGATAGCATATTTTGAATGCTTGCATGAATTAAAACTCATTGTGGACCTGATGTATGAAGGCGGCATTAGCAATATGCGTTATTCCATTTCCGATACGGCTCAGTACGGTGATTTGACGGTTGGCAGGAGAATTATAACCCAAGAAACTCGTAAGGAAATGCGAAAAATCTTAAGTGAAATTCAATCAGGACAATTCGCCAAGGAATGGCTGCTGGAGAACCACGTCGGCAGACCTGTATTTAATGCCATGACCCGCATGGATGAAGAACATCTTATTGAGAAAGTCGGTAAACAACTTCGTTCCATGATGCCCTGGTTACAGAAAAAGAAATAAGATAGTTTTTCCAAGCACAATCAGACTCATGAATTCAGAAATTATTTGAGCAAAAAGGGGGCTATTTTATGGGAATGACTATCAGTGAAAAAATCCTGGCCGCTCATGCCGGGGTTGATCAAGTAGTGCCCGGAGAAATCATTAATGCCAAATTAGATATTGTTCATGCCAATGATGTAACCGGGCCGGTAGCCATTAAGGAATTCGAAAAATTTGGCGTGGACAAAGTATTTGATAAAGAAAAAATAACTTTGGTTCCCGATCATTTTACTCCCAATAAAGATATTCCTTCTGCCGAACAAAGCAAGATCTTGAAGGAATTTGCCAAGAAGATGGAAATCAAACATTATTGGGAAATTGGCAGAGTGGGAATTGAACATTGCCTGTTACCGGAACAGGGGGTTGTTCTCCCTGGGGATTTGATTATCGGCGCCGATTCCCATACCTGTACTTACGGTGCTTTGGGTGCCTTTGCCACTGGTGTGGGCAGCACGGACTGCGCCGCAGGAATGGCTACCGGGGAAGCTTGGTTTAGGGTGCCGGAGTCATTGAAATTTGTCTTTCATGGAGCAAACTTTCAGCCATGGGTTAGCGGTAAAGACCTTATATTGTATATAATAGGTAAAATTGGGGTTGACGGCGCCCGTTACAAAGCTATGGAGTTCGCCGGGGACGGGATCCGTGCCCTTTCCATGGATAACAGGTTTACCATTTGCAATATGGCCATTGAAGCCGGTGCAAAAACCGGAATTATTGAACCTGACGAGATAACCTTGGAATATGTAAAAGCTCGGGCTAAAAGAGAATACAAAATTTATAAAAGCGATCCCGATGCCCAATACGAAGAGATTTACGAATTTAATTCTGCGGAAATCCCGCTTCAAGTTGCTTTTCCTCATTTGCCGGAAAACACAAAGTCGGTTGATGAGGCCAGCGGCATAAAAATAGATCAAGTCGTAATCGGTTCCTGTACCAATGGCCGGCTGGAAGATTTGGAAGTAGCGGCCAAAATTTTAAAAGGCAAAAAAATTCATCCGGAAATTCGTTGTCTCGTATTCCCGGGGACCCAACAGATATTGCTCGAAGCTATGCGTAACGGCTGGATAGAAGCAATGATTGAAGCCGGGGCCGTGGTTAGCACTCCAACCTGTGGACCCTGTCTTGGCGGGCATATGGGAATTTTAGCCAAGGGTGAACGGGCCCTTGCCACCACCAACCGCAATTTTGTCGGCCGCATGGGCCACCCGCAAAGCGAGGTTTATCTTTGCAATCCGGCAGTAGCAGCCGCTTCAGCTATTCGCGGGGAAATAGTTCATCCCAGGGAGGTAGTTAACTATGGCTAAAGCATGGAAATTTGGTCATGATATCGATACTGATGCCATTATTCCGGCCCGTTACATGAACAGGTCCGAACCTGAACATCTGGCGGCTCATTGCATGGAAGATGCCGATGCATCTTTTGCCAAGAAGGTGCAAAAAGGGGATATTATTGTTGCAGGTAAAAACTTCGGCTGCGGTTCATCAAGGGAACACGCACCCATTGCCATTAAAGCGGCAGGCGTTAAAGCCGTCATTGCCGAATCCTATGCTCGCATTTTTTATCGCAATGCTTTGAACATAGGATTGCCAATTCTGGAATGTCCGGAAGCGGTGCAGGGAATTGAGGCCGGGGATGAGGTTGAAGTTGATCTTGCCAGCGGTAAAATTGAAAACAAAACGAAGGGAACTACTTTCCAGGCCAGACCGTTTCCGCCTTTCATGCAGGAACTCATAAAGGCCGGCGGGCTTGTTCCTTATGTAAAGGAGAAGATGAAAAATGCCTAAAATTGCAGTTCTACCCGGGGATGGGATAGGCCAAGAGATTATGCCCGAAGCGCTCAAAGTCCTGCGAGCCGTTTTAGGTGACAGAATAAAAGATTTTGAGTTTCAAGAATACCTGGTCGGCGGAACTGCCATTGATCAAACCGGAAAGGCCTTACCGCCGGAAACCCTGAAAGCTTGTCAAGAGGCGGACGCTGTACTGCTGGGAGCAATGGGAGGACCAAAGTGGGATAAGCTGCCGGCGGAGGAAAGACCGGAACGGGGAGCGCTCCTGCCCTTAAGGAAAGAGCTCGGTCTTTATGCCAATATTAGACCGGTGAAAATGATTCCGTCCTTGATCTCTGCTTCAACCCTGAAAGAAGAAGTGGTAAAAAATGTGGATTTGGTGGTTATTAGAGAGTTGACGGGCGGCATATACTTCGGGGAAAAGGGAAGAAAATCCGACCCGCCGTCCGTTTATGACGTGCTTTACTATACCGAAGAGGAAATCCGCAGGATCCTAAAAATTGGCTTCGAAACGGCTATGAACAGAAAGAAAAAGCTCTGTTCGGTGGATAAAGCCAATGTTCTGGAATCATCTCGCTTCTGGAGAGAAATCGCCGAAGATATGGCCAAGGAGTATCCTGAAGTTGAACTGACCCATATGTATGTGGATAATGCTGCCATGCAGCTCGTTCGCTATCCTGAACAATTTGATGTTATTGTTACGGAAAACATGTTTGGCGATATCCTAACCGATCTGGCTTCCATGCTGGGCGGTTCAATAGGGATGTTGGCTTCGGCTAGTATGAACGGCAAGAAAGGTTTGTATGAACCGGCCCATGGCTCAGCGCCGGATATTGCCGGCCAAAATAAGGCTAATCCTTTGGCAACCATTTTGTCGGCGGCCATGATGCTGCGTTTTACCTTTGGACTGGATCAGGATGCCGACCGGATTGAACAAGCAGTAAGAAAAGTACTGGCTCAGGGCTATAGAACAGGGGATATAGCTGGGCCAAAAGATCATGTGATCGGAACCAAAGAAATGGGAGATGCCGTTGTTGCTGCTTTATAGATAATAATGAGATATCAATTGCGGTTTGTCCGCTTTTTATGGTAAAATATTTCAAAAAGTAAGGCACAAATTTCATTAACTCCTAACAGAAGAAATGAAGTTGGTTTTACAATGATGACCGGCCCAGTATGTTAACAGGACATACAGAGAAGAGAACCACAGAGTATTTATGCAATTAATAAATGCGTTTATGGTGGTTCCGGGGGAAAAGACTTCTTTCGTCCTTAGTCAGGGACGGAAGAAGTTTTTTAAATATTATTTTGGAGCGTGAACTGATGATTATATTAGGATTTATCGGCACAGGCAATCTGACCGCTTCTCTTCTTAAAGGCTTGCGGCAATAAAATACAGATTTTGAGATTTGTCTCTATGATATTATTGCAGAAAAGGCCGACTCTTTAGCCCGGCAGTATCAAGTTAAGAGTTGTGATTTCTCCGGATTGGTCAAGACTGCCGATATTCTTTTCCTGGCTGTAAAACCAAAGGATATCAAGGATTTGTTGCAAGATTTAAAGGCTTATGATTTAAATGGCAAGTTGATAATCACGGTGGCGGCAGGAATCGGGCTCAATGTTTATGAGCGGGCTTTGCCGGGAGTGGCGGTTGTGAGAGTAATGCCAAATACTTCCTGCGCCGTACAACAATCGGTAACCGCAATGGTAAGAGGACAAAATGTTACGGATCAGCATGCCGAAATTGCGGAAAGCATTTTTTCCGCGGTGGGCAAGTATTTATGGGTTGAAGATCAAAAGATTAATGCTGTAACAGCAGTTAGCGGCAGCGGTCCGGCTTATTTTTATTTACTGACGGAATTGATGGCTGAAACAGGTGAAAAATTGGGCCTAAGCAAGGAGGATGCCATTCTTTTGGCCCGGGAAACGCTGGTGGGAGCCGGCAGGATGTTGGCTGAAGACAGCCGGACGCCCCAGGAATTGAGAGAGGCAGTAACTTCTCCTAACGGCACTACATATGCAGCCTTGGAAGTTTTCCGTAAAAAAGGCTTGCAGGACCTGGTTGAGCAAGCGATGCGAGCTTGCTACAAGCGAGCCGAGGAAATGGAGGAAGAGTATACGAAATGACTACCCTGAAAAGAGCTATTATTAAAATTGG
This sequence comes from Peptococcaceae bacterium, assembly GCA_012523535.1. Taxonomy (GTDB): domain Bacteria; phylum Bacillota; class Desulfitobacteriia; order Desulfitobacteriales; family Syntrophobotulaceae; genus JAAYMU01. The sequence continues at coordinate 3,748 of JAAYII010000040.1, read as the reverse complement.
CAGCCATTCCTTAACCTCATCTCAAGGCGGACTTAATGGAGTAGTTATTGATCGACTGGCTTGGGCTATAGCAGCTTTACGAGAATATGGAGTGGAATGCATTCTGGTTTCCTCGGGTGCCGTTGCTGCCGGCATGGCCAAACTGGGTCTGAAGAAAAAGCCAAAGGATATTGCCGGTAAACAAGCGGCGGCCGCGGTGGGCCAAGGAATATTAATAGAAAAATATGCCTACTTTTTTGAAAAATACAATTTAACCTGTGCCCAAATACTGCTTTCCAGAATTGACCTGGTGGAATCGGCCCATTACCGAAATGCCCAAAATACCTTGGAAAGGCTACTAAAATATGGTATTGTGCCTATAGTTAATGAAAATGACACCGTAGTATATGAGGAGCTCTGCTTTGGCGATAACGACAAACTTTCGGCTTTAGTAGCCGGGATTGTTGATGCCGATATCCTTATTATGCTTACGGATGTTGACGGTTTATTTACCGCCAACCCGGCCAAAAATAAAGATGCCCGGCTTATCCCCTTGGTTGAAGACATCAATTCCGTTAAAGCCTTGGCTCAAGGAGTAGGTTCCGAGGTGGGGACCGGGGGGATGATTACAAAATTGAGAGCTGCGGAAATAGCCACCCGTTGCGGAATTGCCACTTTTTTGATGAATGCTTCCCGTTTGCCGGAAATAACTAAAATAGCTGAAGGCAAGTATACTTTGGGCACCTAGTTCCCACCGGCTGAACACAAGCTGACAGGGAAAAAACGATGGATGGCGTTTGCCGCCATATCCATGGGCACCGTAATGATCGATGAAGGTGCGGAAAAAGCTTTGATCCAAGACAGAAAAAGCCTTTTAGCTTCCGGTGTGATCAAGGTGGAAGGGGATTGGGAGCGTAAAGATATAATCCGGATAATTAACACCAAGGGAGAAGAGATTGCCAGAGGGGTGGCGGAGCTAAGCGGCAAGGAAACAGAACGGGCCAAGGGTTTACACTCCGATGAAATACTGGCTTTATTTAAAGATTTGAAAGCTGAGGAATTGGTTCATAGGGATAATATGACGGTCTTGTATTTCTAAACTTTGCTTTTCAGAAAAAGGAGGTTTAAATGAATTATGGAGATTTCCCAAGAGATGATTGACATCGGCCAAAGGGCTAAAGATGCGGCTCGCAAGCTTGCTTTTATCGGAACGGAAACAAAAAACAAAGCCTTGGCCGCCATGGCTGAAGCTTTATTGCAGAATCAGGATCAGATTTTAAGTGCCAATGCCCGAGATGTTCAAGCCGCTGAAGAGAAGGGCCTTCGTCGGAGTTTAATTAATCGCCTCCAGCTTACGGAGAAGAAGGTTAGTGAAATGAGCGAGGCTATTCGAGATGTCATTGCCTTACCTGATCCTGTGGGGGTGGGTGAATTTTGGACCCGTCCCAATGGCCTGAGGATACAAAAGACTAGGGTGCCTTTGGGCGTAGTAGCTATGATCTATGAGGCCAGGCCCAACGTTACGGTTGATGCCGCCGCCTTATCACTAAAATCCGGTAACGCTTGCATTTTGCGCGGAGGTTCGGAAGCCATTGAAAGCAACAAAGTTTTGGCCCGGATTATTGCTGAAGCTGCAGTAAAAAGCGGCTGTCCCGCAGGTTCCATTCAATTGGTGGATAAGACCGATAGGGAATATGCTCTTCAATTAATGAAAATGAATAAATATGTTGATGTTATTATCCCCCGAGGCGGGGCAAGTTTGATTCAGACAGTTATTGAAAATTCCACAGTTCCTGTAATTGAAACCGGAACAGGAGTTTGCCATGCCTTTGTGGATAAAGATGCCGATTTGGAGAAAGCGGTAAATATAGTGTTTAACTCCAAAACACAAAAACCGGAAGTTTGCAATGCTTTGGAAACTTTGCTGGTGCATGAGGATGTGGCGGAAAGCTATTTACCGTTAATAGGACAAAAATTTAAGGATTATGGGGTAGAAATCCGCGGGTGCGAAAAAGTACGGGCCATACTTCCTTACGCCAAACCTGCGCAAGAAGAGGACTGGTCGACGGAGTATCTGGACTTGATTATCAGCATTAAAGTCGTCCGGGATTTGGATGAAGCCCTAGACCATATTTATAAATACAGTACCAAGCATTCGGAGACAATTATTACCGAGAATTACACTACGGCCCAAAGGTTTATGAACGAAATTGACGCTGCGGTGGTATATACCAATGCTTCCACCCGTTTTACCGACGGGGGAAGATTTGGCTTTGGCGCCGAAATCGGTATCAGCACCCAAAAACTTCATGCCCGTGGTCCAATGGCTTTGCCGGAGCTGACCACTGTCAAGTATATAGTTTACGGTGATGGGCAAATTGTTTAAGTATGTATAAGTGTGTAAAAGAACTTTGATGTTAGCGGGGGAAAGCGGATATGATAAAAGCTAATGTTATAGATGATTTATCTCGTGAAGAACTATTGGAACTTTGTAAGATTTATGCTAAAAATTGGTTGGCCCATGACGGTTTATGGTTCCAGGCCGTTGAAACCAAGTATAATATGGACGTGGCGATCGAATTGGACCGGGAAGCATGGCGTAAGTTTACTGTCATTGAAGCCAAGCGTTTGATTGAATTCTTGCAATTGGGCAAGAACTCAGGAGTAGCCGGTTTGAAGAAAGCGCTTTGTTTTAGACTTTATGCTTCTTTAAATGAAGATGAAATTGTGGCCGTAAATGACAAGGTGCTGGAATACAGGGTGAAAACCTGTAGAGTACAAGCCGCAAGGCGTAGAAAGGGCATGCAGGATTTTCCCTGCCGGTCAGTGGGCTTGATTGAATATAGCCTGTTTGCCAAAACGATTGACGAAAGGTTTGAAACCGAGGTAATTAGTTGTCCGCCTGAAATCACTGAACCGGAGGCCTATTGTATTTGGAGGTTTACTTTAAAAGATTAATGGGATGCAATAATATAATTTTGGAAGGATTTAGCCCAGATGCTCTACAAGCGTCTAAAAACTAACTATTGTAAGACAATCCTAAAAGGAATAACATTTCCCTTTTTATTAATCGTTGCTTGGGAAATTGCCGCCCGCTTGGGATATTTGAACGCCTTATTTTTACCGGCCCCCACAAAGATCTGGTATGCTTTTGTACAGATGGTGGCTGACGGTAGCTGGGCCGAAAATTTGCTGGCCAGTTTACAACGCCTGGCTTACGGTTTTTTAATTACGGTTTGTCTGGCGGTTCCTTTAGGCTTGGCGGTGGGGAAGGCCAAGAACTTTCAAAATTGGGTAAATCCGACTTTGTCCTTTCTACAGCAAATACCGCCTATTGCCTGGATTCCGATTTTTATTTTGGCCCTTGGTATTTATGAAGCCCCTAAAATTGCGGTTATTATTTATGCGGCATTTTTCCCGGTATTTTTAAATACAGTTCAGGGAGTAAAAAGTGTAGATCCCAAGCTGGTGGAGGTAGGCCGGGCTTACATGCTGTCACCATTGCGCATGATTCGCCAGGTATATATCCCTTCCGCCTATATGTCTATTTTTGTGGGTTTGCGTCTGGGCTTAAGCAATTGTTGGCGAGCGCTGGTTATGGCTGAAATGATTACCCGTACCACTGGCATCGGTGCTCAGATTTGGGAAGGCAGAGATCTAATGCAACCGGATAGAATATTTGTTGCCGTATTTACTATTGGGTTAGTCGGCTTGATAATCGATATCTTTTTAAAGAGAATGGAATGTAAATTTATGCCTTGGAAAAGGA
>JAAYII010000039.1 GCA_012523535.1 Peptococcaceae bacterium | reverse complement strand
GATGGAACCTGCGAAGGGATCGAATATTTGAATATGCCGGCTTTTTCCGTTCAGTTTCACCCTGAAGCCGCTCCCGGGCCTTTGGATACGGGTTTCCTCTTTGATTATTTCTTTGAACTTGTAAGGAAGGAAGAAAAGTTATGCCGCTGAGTCAGGAGATAAGAAAAGTACTGGTAATCGGTTCAGGACCCATTGTAATCGGGCAGGCAGCGGAGTTCGATTATGCCGGAACCCAGGCCTGCCGAGCCTTAAAAGAGGAAGGGTTGGAGGTAGTGTTAGTCAACTCCAATCCTGCGACCATAATGACGGATAAGGCCATGGCAGACCATATTTACCTGGAGCCTTTAACCTTAGAAACCGTGAAAAGGATTATCCTTGAGGAGAAGCCTGACAGTTTATTGTCCACACTCGGAGGGCAAACCGGGCTTACTTTGGCCATGCAATTGGCCAAAGAAGGTTTTTTGGCTCAACATGGCATTAAATTACTGGGTGCCAACTGGGAAACCATAAATAAAGCCGAAGATCGGCAGATGTTTAAAGAAGCGATGCAATCTATCGGTGAACCTATCATTCCCTCCCAGGTAGTAACAGATGTGAGTGCCGCTCTTGCCTTCGCGGAAGAGATTTCTTATCCGGTTATTGTCCGCCCTGCCTATACCTTGGGCGGCTCGGGTGGAGGGGTTGCTTTTGATGTCGGGCAATTGCGGGAAATAGCCGCTAACGGGCTCCGCCTGTCCCCAATTAATCAAGTTTTAATTGAAAAATGTATTTCCGGGTGGAAAGAAATAGAATTTGAAGTAATGCGCGACAGGAAGGGAAACGTTATAACGGTCTGCAGTATGGAAAATTTTGATCCTGTCGGTGTGCATACGGGTGACAGCATTGTCGTTGCCCCGGCACTTACCCTTTCCGATAAAGAGTACCAAATGTTGCGCTCAGCGGCTCTAAAAATCATTAATGCCCTGGGGGTGGAAGGGGGCTGCAATTGCCAATTTGCTCTAAATCCCAACAGCTTTGAGTATGCCGTAATTGAGGTCAACCCGCGTGTGTCCCGTTCCTCGGCTTTGGCTTCTAAAGCCACCGGTTACCCGATTGCCAAGGTGGCGACTAAAATAGCAATCGGTTATACCTTGGATGAGATTAAAAACGCTGTAACAGGAAAAACTTATGCCTGTTTTGAACCTGCGTTGGATTATGTGGTGGTCAAACTTCCCAAATGGCCTTTTGATAAATTCCTTTATGCCCAGCGTACTTTAAGTACCCAAATGAAAGCAACAGGGGAAGTAATGGCCATTGGAACAAGCTTTGAACAGGCTATTATGAAGGCTGTAAGAGGCGCCGAGATTTCCCTGGACAGTCTGAATTTGCCCAAACTTAAGCAATTGCCGGATTTTGAAATCGAACAGTTGCTGGCGGTAACTGATGATGAACGACTTTTTGTTATCTTTGAGGCACTGCATCGAGGAATTTCCTGTGAGTATATCCATGAAGTCACAAAGATTGATCCTTGGTTTTTGCATAAACTGGCCAACCTCGTGCATTTGGAAAAAGAACTTGCCCAAGGAAGGTTAACGCCGGAGCTTTACTGGAAAGCGAAAACTTTGGGCTATCCGGATAAAGTCATTGCCAGGATTTCCGGCTGCCGGATTGAGCATCCCCTTAGAGCTTCTTATAAAATGGTGGATACCTGTGCGGCAGAGTTCGAGGCAGAGACGCCATATTTTTATTCAACCTATGACACGGTCAACGAAGCCGAGCAGTTCATTAAAGCCAAAAGCAGCGGCAAAAAAAGAGTTATTGTCTTTGGCTCCGGACCGATAAGGATCGGTCAGGGCATAGAGTTCGACTATTCTTCAGTTCATTGTGCTTGGGCTTTGCAAAAAGCAGGCTATGAAGTAGTAATCGTCAATAATAATCCGGAAACCGTATCTACGGATTTTGACACGGCCGACCGTTTGTATTTTGAACCCCTGACTGATGAAGATGTCCTTAATATTATTCATACCGAGCAGCCCTATGGAGTGGTTGTGGCATTTGGCGGGCAAACGGCCATCAAGCTTACTAAATTTTTGGATGCACAAAAAGTCCGGATTTTAGGTACGCCGGCCGACAGTATCGATGCGGCTGAAGACAGAAAACGTTTTGACGCCTTGCTGGAAAACTTGGGTCTAAAGCGCCCTCAGGGCTATACGGTTATGAACAAACAGGAGGCCCTTGAAGTGGCCAGGAAGTTGGGCTATCCCGTTTTGATCCGCCCTTCTTATGTTTTGGGCGGGCAGAACATGATCATAGCCTTCGGTGATGACGATGTTTCTGAATATATGGACATTATTCTTTCTTCCCACATAGAGAATCCAGTATTGATTGACAAATACCTATCGGGTATAGAAATTGAAGTGGACGCCATATGTGACGGGGAAGATATTCTTATTCCCGGAATTATGGAGCATATTGAACGGGCCGGCATTCATTCCGGTGATTCGATTGCCGTCTACCCGGCCCAGAATTTAAGCGGTGAGCTTATTTCCCGCATTATAGCTTATTCCAAAAAGCTGGCCTTAGCTTTAAAAACCCGGGGCTTGATCAATATTCAATATGTGATTCATGCCGGAGAAATTTATGTCCTTGAGGTTAATCCCCGCTCTTCGCGCACCGTTCCTTTTATCAGCAAAGTAACAGGGGTGCCGATGGTCGAAATGGCGACCAAAGCCATGTTGGGCCAAAAATTGTCCGAAATGGGCTATGGCGTGGGATTGTATAAGACCCCTCCTTATATAGCTGTAAAAGTACCGGTTTTTTCTTTTGAGAAGCTTAGGGATGTGGATGTACAGCTGGGCCCAGAGATGAAATCCACCGGTGAAGTTCTGGGAATTGGCAAATCCTTGGCTGAAGCACTTTATAAAGGGTTGGTAGCGGCCGGTTATGCGATGGTCAAACAAGGAGGAATTCTTCTTACGGTCAGGGACAGCGATAAACCGGAAATTGCCGATATAGCCAGGAAATATGCCGGGTTAGGTTTTACTCTTTATGCAACACAGGGGACGGCCAACACCTTGCTGGAGGCCGGTTTAAAGGTAATTCCCGTGAAAAAAATTCATGAATCCAAAGACGATAATATTCAGACCCTTTTGGAAAGCGGGAAGGTCAATTATATTATTTCCACCTCTTCTCGAGGGAGATTGCCCAGCCTGGACAGTGTGAAAATACGCCGTAAGGCGGTGGAATCGGCTATACCCTGCCTGACTTCATTGGATACCGCCAATGCCCTGGCTACCAGTTTGCGAAGCCGCTATGCGCAGAGCAACACCGAATTGGTGGATATTAATCATTTAAGAACAGAACGCCTAAAACTGAGATTTACAAAGATGCAAATTTGCGGCAATGATTATATTTATTTTAATTGTTTCGATCAACAAGTACTTAGCCCGGAATCCTTAAGCGTCCATTTGTCCGATCGGCATTACGGGGTGGGGGCTGATGGAATAGTGCTAATCTGTCCTTCATCAAAAGCCGAAGCAAAAATGCAAATGTATAATTTGGATGGCAGCGTGGGTAAGATGAGCGGTAATGCTCTTGCCTGCATTGGCAAATACCTTTATGAGAATAAGCTGACTTCAAAAGAAGAAATTGCCATAGAAACCTTGAGTGGGGTTAAAAAACTAAAACTGTACGTCTTAAACGGTCAGGTTGATTCGGTATGCGTGGATATGGGGGCGCCGGAATTTAAGCCTGAAAAAATACCGGTTAATTTGCCAGGTCCGCGGATCATAAACTACCCTGTTCGAATCAGGGACCGGGATTATCGCATTACTTGCCTGTCTTTGGGTAATCCCCATTGCGTTATTTTTGATACGAGTTTGGAAAGTATTGACATGGATAGGGTAGGGCCTGCATTTGAATATTCAGCCTTGTTTCCGGAAAGGGTGAATGTGGAGTTTGTGACTGTAATCGATAAAAATACCCTGAAAGTTAGGATTTGGGAACGGGGCAACGGGGAGACTTTGGCCGCCGGCACCAGCGCTTGCGCAGCCACGGTTGCTGCGGTTCTAAACGGTTACTTTGCCGAAAATGAGTATATTACGGTCAAACTTAAAGGTGGCGATCTACTGGTTAAATATACGCCGGAAACTGTGTATATGACCGGGAAACCGCAAAAGGTCTTCGAGGGAGTTGTGGAAGTCTGAAATAGATAACACAGGAGGCGGCTGCATATGGGAATCAATGAAAAGATAAGCTCAGGCTTAAAGGGCTTTGACCAGATGATAGATTATCTCCGTCTTGGGGATAATGTGGTCTGGTTGGTTGACTCTGTAGAGGACTACACAATTATGGTTGAACCCTATGTTGCCCAAGCCCAAGCGAATAAGAGAAAGATGATTTATGTCCGTTTTGGCAGTCATCAACCTTTGCTGGAAGAGAGTCCTAAGGTTGCGGTTTATAGGGTTGAGGCCCAAAAAGGTTTTGAGAGTTTCGCTCTGGCTGTCCGCGACCTGATAAAAAAGGAAGGCAGGGAAGCTTTTTATGTTTTTGACTGTTTGACGGACTTATTAGAATATTGGCATTCTGATTCGATGATCGGCAATTTTTTTAAGGTTACCTGTCCTTTCTTATTTGAATTGGAGACCATAGCTTATTTTGCCATAATCCGCAATGTTCATACCAATAGCACGATTGCCGGTATACGAGAAACAACGCAACTTTTGTTGGATTTGTATCATGTTAATGACAAGTATTATATTCATCCTCTTAAGGCCTGGCAAAGATATTCTCCAACTATGTTTTTCCCCCATCTTATCCAGGGGCAGGATGCTGTATGTATTACTTCCAGTTCCGAGGCCGCCGAGCTTTTTTCCAGCATTAGCCGTGGTGAAGAAAGGCTTGATCACTGGGATGTGGTATTTAATAAGGCCAAGGAGGCTTTAAGTTTTGATTTGGAGGAACAAAACAAAGTAAAAAGGCAATTAATGGCTATGTTGATCGACAGTTCCTCCAAAATGTTTCAGTTATGCGACCGTTATTTTACTTTAAAGGACATTTTAAAAATAGCCGTCAGAGAAGTGGGGACGGGCTTTATTGGCGGGAAAAGCGTTGGTATGCTTTTGGCCCGTAAAATCTTGGAAGTGGATGGTCAAGATCGCTTTAAGCCCTATCTTGAACCCCATGATTCCTACTATATCGGATCGGATGTTTTTTATACCTATATTGTTCAAAACGGCTGGTGGGAACTGCGTACCAAACAGAAAACAAAAGAAAGTTACTTAAAATATGCTCAAGAATTACAAGAAAAGCTATTAAGGGGGAAATTTCCTGAAAATATTCGGGAAAAATTTGTGCAGATGCTGGAATATTTCGGCCAATCACCGATAATTGTGCGTTCCAGCTCCTTGTTGGAGGATAATTTTGGCAATGCTTTTGCAGGTAAATATGAAAGTGTTTTTTGCGTAAACCAGGGTTCTCCGGAAGAACGCTACAAAGCCTTTGAACAGGCAGTGCGCATAGTTTATGCCAGCACTATGAGCGAGGAAGCTTTGACTTATAGAATGAACAGGGGCCTTATTGATAAGGATGAACAGATGGCTATTTTGGTGCAGCGCGTTTCCGGGGATTACCACCAGGAATGCTTTTTCCCTCATGTGGCCGGGGTAGGAAATTCTGTCAACATTTATTTATGGGATAAAAGCATAGATATGGAAGCCGGAATGCTTCGTCTCGTGCTCGGCCTTGGAACCAGGGCGGTGGATAGAACTGTTGAAGACTATGCCAAAATTGTAACCCTGGATAATCCTTTGCGGTTGCCATTGGTTAATTACGGGGACCGCAATAAGTTTTCTCAACATTATGTGGATTTGCTTTCTTTAACGGAAAATACGTTAGTCACTAAAAGTCGGGAGGAAGTTTTCTCGTACGACCTAAAAGTAGATAAAGATCTGTTTTTCAGTGTTGATTATGAGAGGATAAACAATTTGCGACAGTTGGGTTACAACAATTTTAAAACCCCTTACCTAATTGACTTTAATACAATGTTGAGGGATACGGATTTTCCCCTTGTTATGAGGGAAATGCTTGCTCTCTTGGCAAAGGCCTATAACTATCCGGTAGATGTTGAATTTACAGTGAATTTTACCGGGAATAAGAAGTATAAAATTAACCTTTTACAGTGTCGTCCTCTGCAAACTAAAGGTTTGGGCAAATCGGTGGAAATGCCTGAACTTAAAGATAATCAGGATTGTTTCTTCTTTTCCCATGGGAATTTTATGGGAGGCAATATCCGCCTGCCTATTGATTACGTAGTTCTTGTTTCTCCCCGTTCTTATCTCCAACTGGATCTCCAAGCCAAATACTCCGTAGCCAGACAGATTGGTTTGATCAATAAAAAGCTTAAGGGGCAAAATGTTTTGCTTATAGGCCCGGGTAGGTGGGGAACAACCTCTCCTTCTTTGGGAGTGCCAGTGCATTTTACGGAACTCTGCCATATGGCGGTAATTTGTGAAGTCTCATCCCAGGAAGGGTTTAGCCCTGAACTATCTTACGGCAGCCATTTTTTCCAGGATCTCGTTGAAACCGGTATTTTCTATGTGGCCCTTTTTGTGGGAAATGATAAGGTAATATATAATCCCGACTACGTTCTAAGAAGAGAAAATATTTTCGCCAGGCTTTTTCCGGCAAACGCAGAACTGGCAGACGTGATCCATATAGCGGAGACAAAGGGCATGGAGATATTTTCGGATATCGGCAGCCAGAAGGTTCTGTGTAAATAACTAAAGATGCTGTGCAGATAACTAAAGCTTCAGGCTGACCCGGTATTCTTTCAACCAATAATTTACTTGGATAAAATAAGCTAGAAGTTGAGGGGCATTCATCAATTGACCGAACCATGGAATATTGGTGTCGGTAGTTATTCTTTGGGCAAAGTCCAAAAGAGCGGGTCGGTTGATAAAAGGATTCAAAGGCGAGTTTTTGTCATTTACAATTTCAATGATTGAGTCGCGAACTGCTTCCAGGTAAGCCGGATTATGAGTTTTTGGGTAGGGGCTCTTTTTACGCCATAGGACGGTTTCGGGCAGAAGCCCTTCCATGGCTTTTCTTAAAAGGGCCTTTTCCCTGTGCCGGTGAAATTTATATTCCCAAGGAATATTCCAAAGATATTCCACCAGTCTGTGGTCGGTATAGGGAACTCGCAGTTCCAATCCGACTGCCATGCTCATTCGGTCTTTGCGATCTAGCAAAGTAGGCATCCAACGGGTCAGATTCAAATAGAACATCTCACGCATCTTGGCATTTATCGGGTTGTCGCTGGCCAACCGCGGAACTTCAGCCAAGGCTTCCTGCAAACGTTGAGCCAGGTATTCCTGCGGGCGGATTAGCTCCAATAATTCGGGAGAATAAAGGCGGAAACGTTCTTCGGCCCGGCGTGTCCAAGGAAAAGTCTTTAACTCTATGGATTCTTGGTTGTAAAACCAAGGGTATCCGCCAAAAACTTCATCAGCCCCTTCTCCGGATAAGGCTACCGTTGCCATTTTTTTTATTTCCCGGCTAAAAAGATATAATGAAGAATCCACATCAGTCATCCCCGGCAAATCCCTGGCCAAAACCGCCGGGAATAAAGAATCCACTAACTGCTGGGTGTTGAGCAAACAGGAATAATGCCTGGTACCGAAATTATCGGCCACAATTTTTATCCAAGGTGCATCCGGGTCAGGTTGAAATTCATTGGCCCGAAAGTATTTTTCATTATCTATATAATCTACGGAAAAAGTGCGTAACGGTTTTAGGCCCTTTTTTTGATAGGTATTGGCCGCTATGGCAGTAATGACACTGGAATCCAAACCGCCTGATAATAGAGTGCAGAGAGGCACATCGGAAACCAGTTGGCGTGTTATGGCGTCGATAACTAAATCTCTAACCGTAAGTGCTGTCTCCGCAAAAGATTCCGTATGAGGTTTGCTTTCTAAAGACCAGTACTGCTTGGAGCTAACGCCGCGACGATTTACCCTTAGGCAAAAACCAGGCTTTAATTCAAAAATTTGTTTGAACACTCCGTGTCCCGGAGTACGGGCCGGACCCAAAACAAAAATTTCGGCCAAACCTTCTCTGTCGATTGTGGGTGAAATAAAGGGATGGGCCAAAAGAGCTTTAATTTCTGAAGCGAATAGAAATGAACTGCCGAAGCGGCTATAAAATAGGGGTTTGACACCGATTCGATCTCTGGCTAAAAATAATTCTTCCTTTTGCTCATCCCAGACTGCAAAGGCAAAAATTCCATTGAGCTTTTCCAGACAGTTTTCTCCCCATTCAATATAGGATTGAAGCAGGACCTCCGTATCGGACCAGCCTTGGAAAGAATAGCCACGGCCAAGCAATTCCTGGCGGATTTCATTGGTATTATACAATTCTCCGTTATAAACCAAGACATAAATATTGTTTTCTTTTCGGCGAATCATTGGTTGCTGCCCCCCCTGGGGATCCACTACCACCAAACGCCGATGTCCCATACAAGTATGTGGCGAGAACCAATAGCCCGTTGCATCCGGCCCACGGGGAATAAGCTTATTGGTCATGGTTTCAATAATATTGGTTTCACCAGTGAGATTTCGGGAAAAATCTGTCCAACCGACAATTCCGCACATCAGTTTTACCTCCTCAGCAATGAAAATTACATATTAACAAAAAAGAAAAACGTCCTAGACTAAGTACCAGCTACTTAATCCAGGACGCCATTGTCCCAAGAGCTTAATGCTGTTTTAATATATGCAACAAGGATTATTAATGATTACAGATGCATTTCTTGAGTTTTTTCGGCTTTGATTCGACTAGAGTTGGCACCGAACTTTTATGCGAAGAGATAAAAATATAGTCAATTTGAAGTAAAAGAATATATATAAAGACTGCGGCAATATAAGCTTAATGGCTTGGTTTGCAGCAGTCTTTTTATTGCCATAGTTAAGGAAAATAATACTCTCCTTAAATGGGTAAAAAAAGTGTAGGATTTTGGATTAATTGGTATATTTTACAAAATAACAGTTAATACCTAAAATTTCGACAAACCGTATATAGAAATAATACTTATGCCTACCTATACTAGAGTTCGGGCTAAATAATTGTTAGTTTTTGCGGATGAGAGAAGTGGCAATTTTACCTAAAAGAGAAAGTTTTTCGAGTGTGTTTACATTCCAAGGCATCGCTAAACAATTGACTCTTATGCAATTATTATATTCACCTGCCGGAGAAGAAAAAATTTTGCCCGATGCAATGGTAATGTCGTGTTGCTTTGCTATATCCGAAAGTAAAGCAGTGTCAATTCCTTGGGGCAACTGAATCCAGATGAATAGGCCTCCTCTTGGCATTTCAGCTATAGTCCCGGAGGGAAATGTATCATTAATAACTTGTAAGGATTTACTGAGTATTTCAAAACACTGTTGCCGAAAGTGTTGAAGATGTCGGGCGCCGGCACCGGAAGATAAGAAGGAAGAAAAACCTTGTTGGATTAGTAGTGGGACAAAAGCCCCGATTAGATTTTTATGGAACACAATTTCTTTATGAAAACGTCCGCCGGCAATCCAGGCGATTCTATGGGCCGGAGAGAGGGACTTGGTAAATCCGGAAATATAGATAACATTTTCCGGATCAAAGCTTTTAAGTGGATGAGGACGGACCTCATCAAAGTGGATATCACCAAGAATATCATCTTCAATAATCGGGAGCCGGAACTGACGACAGAGCTCAACCAGTTCAGACTTTGATTGCTCGGGCATAAGTGCCCCGGTGGGATTGGAGTAATTGGCAGAGAGTAGGAGACAACTGGGACGCAGGCCTTTTTCCAGGTAGCTTTTTAAAACGGACACTTTAAGCCCGGTACGAAAATCGCTGGGAATACGCAGAGCTTTCAACTGGAGAAACTCAAGCAAAAAATAAAAACCTATATGCCCCGGGGATTCCACGGCGACGATATCTCCGGGAAAAGTACAGGATCTTAAAGCTAACATTAGGGCTTGAGTGGCACTGCAAACTAGAGAAAGTTCCTTATTGGAAAAGGGACAGCCACAAGGAATCATCCATTTCATAATGTTTTGTACCAAATGATCTAGATCTTTGGGTTGTTGTTGTAAATTAACGGTAATTTCTTGTGTTTTGGCAATTCGTGCAATGTGATAATTGATTTCATCCACAGGGTAGTAGTAAGTGGAAGTTATTGTAGAAGCCATAGGCCAATGGATATGACTTGAAGGATCAAGAATATTGGCAGCATAGTTTGAAAATTTGGAATTGAGTATTTCGAATTTCATGAATGTAGATTGAGCCTTATCTTCTTGTAGAAAAGACAGATGAGGATTGCGATAAATGTCATTTCGTACATAAAAGCCTTTACTGGGGAGACTTTCGATAATTTCCTTTTTTTCTAAAGAACGTAAGGCTTCTAACACAGGTGTGATACTAAACTTATGACGAGCTGCTAAATCCCGTACTGATGGTAATTTTTCTCCTGGTAAGACGGCACCGTTGATAATAAGTTTAATAATGCTTTGTTCAATCTGTTCTCGTTTATACATAATTACACCTAAATCTTTTTTCATTATTTCCATTATAGTGAGTGCTTGTCGGAAAGGCAACAAATGAGAATTAATGTATCTCTACATAGAGAAATCATAAAGAAAATTATTTAGGAGGTTAATAGGAGGTTAATATGTATCAGTTTAGGAAAGTAAGTGACCGGGTGGCCAGGTTGAGAGAACGCTACCGGAATACTCCCTACACGCTTGATACGGAAAGGGCGCTAATTCTTACTGCCTCTTATAAGAAAAACAAGCATTTGCATCCTGCTTTACGCCGTGCTTACGGGATTTATGATATTTGCGCCCAGAAAACAATTCGTGTAGAAGATGATGAGCTTATAGTAGGAAATCTCGGTAAATACTATAAGGGGACTTCGATGTGGCCTGAGTATAATGGGTTAGCTTGGCTATTTCAGGAACTTGAAGACGGCTCATTTTATACTAGAAAAGCTCAGGATGAACCTATGGTCTTACCTGAGGAAGAAAAGGAATTATTACTGAATAGCGATATTCGAGAATTTTGGGCTGAGCATAAATTCTGTGCTTTGGTTGACGGGGCTTTACCGGAAGATTATATGTCTTTTGTTTATTCTGATGTGGCTAATGTAAGTGAAGAAGGCAATGGCCATGCCCCGACCGGCCACTTATCTCCGAACTATCGTCGGGTGATTGAAAAGGGATTTGGGGCTGTACGGCGAGAAGCTCAACAGCACGTTGATTCCATGCGGGGGCGTGTATTCGGTGAAGACGCTCGTAAGTATATGTTTTACCGTTCTATTGTAATTGTTTGTGATGCTTATATCCTTTTAGCCCATCGTTATGCTGATGCCTGTAGGAGAAAAGCGGCTGAGACTGCCGATGAAAAAAGAAAAAAAGAACTTTTGCAAATGGCTGATAGTTTAGATTGGATTGCTGAAAATCCGGCTCGAACTTTTTATGAGGCGGTGCAAGCGACCTTTTTGTATCAGCTTTATTTATACCTTGATGGCAACTATCAAGGTTTATCCTTGGGCAGATTTGATATGTATACTTATCCTTGCCTGAAGAAAGAATTAGAAGCCAATACCATCACCCTTGATCAAGCACAAGAAATCGTAGACTGTTTTTGGATAAAAGCTGGTAGTCTGTTTAATGCCCGGACTAGATTTGTCGCTCGGGTTACAGGTGCTTATTCCACTTTCCAGCATGTTACTATTGGCGGCATCGATAAAGATGGGAAAGATGCTACCAATCCGGTTACTTTTATGTGCCTTGAAGCACCGGCCCGGCTCCTGCTGCATGATCCGCCTGTTTCCTTGCGCTTTAGTAAAAACACTCCGGAAAAATTGTTCGAATGCGCTTTTGAGTCTTCTAAGCGGGCGGGAGGGATCCCTTGTTTTCAAAATGAGGACTTGATTATAAAAGCCTTGTTGGAAGAAGGTCACTATTCTCTCGAAGATGCTCGGGATTTTTGTATCATCGGGTGTCAGGAAATTGCCGGATCCGGTAATGATTATCCCGCATCTTCCGGGACCAATTCCTTAGTAGACATCAATCTGGCTAATATACTCCTTGCGGCTATTAATAACGGGATTAATCCCAAAAATGGAAAAGAATGCGGCTTAAAAACGGGGTACCTTTATGAAATGGAAACTTTTGAGGATGTTCTGGCGGCTTTTAAAACCCAGGCTGAATACTTTGTCAACTGGGTCATTACTATGGACAATGTTTGGGAAGAAGTTAATATGCGGGAGATGCCAATGCCGACTTTGTCAGCCATGTTGGAAGGATGCATGGAATCTGGAGTGGATTGTGTTAACGGGGGTTGTAAATACAATTCCTACGGCCATGCTCTAACTGGGGTAGCTACCGTTGGGGAAAGTCTTACAGCTATCAAATATATGGTCTATGATGCAAAGCTCTGCACAGCCAGAGAACTATATGATGCCGTAATGGCCAATTGGGAAGGCTATGAGGAACTGCGCCGGAGAATCTTGAACATGCCACATCATTACGGTAATGCTGATGAATATGCAGATGTCCAAGTAAAATGGCTGATCGAGACCATGGTTGAAGCTTTAAGAAAGGGCAGGGGTTTGAGAAGCGATCTCTACCGTGTAGGACTTTTTACTGCTTCTTCCCATGTAGTGGCCGGGACTCGGGCTTGGGCAACACCTGACGGAAGATATGCAGGCGAACCTTTATCCGACTGTATATCGCCAATTCAAGGTGTGGATAAAAACGGTCCAACTGCAGTAATGACTTCAGCTTGCTGCTTTGATCATAAGCAAATAACCAACGGTTTGGCTTTAAATATTCGGTTTCATCCTAGAGTGTTTAATAGAGAGGATGGTTTAAGTAAAATCAGAAGTCTAATGACTACATATTTTGAACAAGGAGGGATGGAAGTTCAATATAACGTCGTTAGCTCGGAAACTTTGCGAGCTGCTCAAAAAGACCCCGAAAAGTACAAGGATCTGGTAATTCGGATCGCTGGATTCTCTGCATATTTTGTAGAGTTGAATACCAACTTACAGAACGATCTAATTGCTAGGACAGAGAATCAATTATAACCAAAGTTTTCAAGTAAAAATGCAAAGAAGAAAGGAACGTTAACTATGAACAAAAAGACCTTATTCATCTCACTGTTTTTATGTTTAGTTATGCTCTTTTCTCTTGTCGGTTGTGGTTCAAGCGGAACTGCAGGTAATGGTGAGAATACTGGCACAACCGGTAATGAAGATTGGATTGATTTAAATCTTACTTTTGCCACCTTCCTTACTGAGCAAAACCCTTGCCAAGGTAATATCGCTACTCTCCAAGAAAAATTGGACGAGAAAATGCCTGGCAAAGTTAAAATCACTACTTATGCCAATGGTACTTTACTTGCTGCCCCGGATATTTTCGACGGTGTCTTAACAGGAACTTGCGATATTGGTTATATTCAATGCAATATGTTGCCTGCCCGCTTGCCTCTTTGCTTGATGTTGGATTACCCGGGTGTAAGTTACAACTCAAGCGGGGTGGCCTGTAAAGTATTTAAAGAATACTTGGAAACACTCCAACCTAAAGAACTTGAAGATGTTGTGGTATTGTTAACTCAATGTTCAGGCCCAGGTAGCTTTGTCACTTCTAAAAAAGTAACTAAAATGAGTGATTTGGCCGGTAAACAAATACGTGCTACATCTTCATCAGCAGCAGCTGTAACGGCTTATGGAGCAGTTCCGGTTACACTCGATATCGGAGAAGTGTATGAAGCTTTAAGAAACGGCCTTGTTGATGGAGCTTATACCATGTTTGGCGGTGCTGCCAACTCCAACTTGGACGAAGTTGCCAAGTATGCTCTTATCACACCTGAGTACAACAGCGGTTATTTGTTTGTCATGAATAAGGATGTTTTCAATTCCATGCCTCAATCGCAGCAAGAAGCTTTTATGGAAGCCTGCGAAGAAGCTTTTAACGAGTACACAGTCTATTATCAGGAAGAGGGACTTACTACAGACCCGTCTTGTGTAAGAGCTATACAAAATATGGAAATCAATTTCCTGGAAGGCGAAGCTCTGGAAGAGTTCAGACAGGCCGGTGCAAATTTAATGGAAGAGTATGCTAAGAGCCTGGATGCCAAAGGCCTTGAAGGTACTAAAGCTATGAACCTGTTAAGAGAATTAGCCGATAAGTACAACAAAGAATATACATGGGAAGAATACAAGGCTTGCTACAATCTAGAATAATTTTCATAATTCTTTGTTGTTTATTTCCCCCTAAGTTTTGATAAGCTTAGTCTGTCAGATTGCTTTGAGGCAACTGACAGACTAAGTTTATCAGCCAATAGATTTCGGGAAGGTGTGTGTCTTAATTGAACAAATTGGTTAGAATTACCGACAGAACGTGGGATATTACGAGTAAGGTTGCCAGTGTGTTTCTTACTGTTATAATGCTGCTGATTATAGCCAATATTGTAATGCGCCGTTTTTTCAATGCTCCTATTTTCGGTTCTACTGAATTAGTACGTTACTTTTCGTTAGCAGCGGCCAGTTTTGCTTTGGCCCAAAATGAATGGTTTGAAGGCAATATTAAAATGACTTTATTCTTAGAATTAGTGTCCGAAAAGCTAAGAAAGATTATTCTTTTTATTGGCAGTATTATTTGTACAGCAGCTTTTTCTTATATTTCCTATTTGCTTGTTGGACAGGCTATTGCTAAATACGTTAAAAATGACGTAAGCACTGAATTAAATATACCTATTTTTATCATGGCAGGAATATTGGCCTTGGGTTTTATTTTCCTTACTATTTCCCTTTTGCTTAAAACCATTGTCAATGGTTATAACCTGAAAAACAACGTGGAACTTGATATGAGACCATATTCGGGACGAGAAGTTGTAAAAATCGATCAGTAAGAACACGTTAAATTCTAAGATACAAATACAAAGAATGAAAGTGCATAGCAGAGGAAGGAGAATATAATGGATCCTGTTGTAATAGGTGTAATATGCCTTGTTGCCTTTTTGATTTTAATGTTTCTTGGTATTCCGATTCCGTTTTCCATGCTATTTTGCGGAACATTAGGGGTTGCTGTGATTAAAAGTCCCCAAGTTGCTTCTCAATTAATGGTTTCGGATTTGCTCAATACTTTTTCATCTTACACTTTGACGGTAGGTCCTTTATTCGGCCTTATGGGTTTTGTTGCTAATTATTCAGGTGTTGGGGGCAATTTATTCAACGCGATTAACGCTTTTATAGGCCACCGCCGTGGCGGGCTGGCTTCAGCTACCCAGTTAGCTTGTGCCGGATTTGGAGCAATTTGCGGCTCCGTACCAGCCTGTATCAGTACCATGTCCGCCGTTGCTTATCCGGAAATGCGGCAAAGAAGGTATGCACCTCAACTGGCCGGTACCTGTATTGCTGCCGGAGCTGCTCTTTCCGTTTTAATTCCGCCAAGTACCAATTTCATAATTTACGGTTTAGCTACAGATACCTCCATTGGAGCTTTATTTGTTGCCGGTATTATTCCAGGTATACTTTTAACCATATTAAACATTTTGGCAATTGTTTATATCGGTAAGAGGCATCCCGAATGGGCCCCGCTCAGTGAAAGAAAACCCTGGAAAGAACGTTGGGTAAGTCTGCGTGAGGGTAGCTTAATTGAAATTGCTGTAGTTTTTATTCTTTCCATGGGAGGCATGTTTGCAGGCTATTTCACCCCTACGGAGGCAGGCGCTGTTGGGGCTTTTGGAGTCATTATAGTAACGGCTGTAACCCGAAAGCTTAATTTTAAAAAGTTAATGTCTTCTCTGTTAGCCGGTGTTCGGCTTCAGGCTATGGTGTTTATGCTTCTGGCTTGTGCCAATATATTTGGCCGGATGTTTACCG
>JAAYII010000038.1 GCA_012523535.1 Peptococcaceae bacterium | reverse complement strand
GGCTTATGGTTGTAACTCAACTACATTGTCGCATTCTTGCGACGACGGTGCATCTATTTTGCGACAATATTCAGGAAATTTATTTGACCGGCATCGTTAATTAACCAAAAGTTACGGATACAATCCAAATCGAGGCCACTAATCCTACCGCGTCTGCCAATAAACCCACTTTCAAAGCGTACCTGTGTTTGGTAATCCCCACCGAACCAAAATACACGGCTAAAACGAAAAAGGTTGTATCTGTGCTTCCTTGTAAAGTAGAAGCCAATCTGCCTAAGTAAGAGTCCGGTCCATATTGATCGATAAGCTGGGTTGCTACCCCCAAAGCCCCTGAGCCGCTTAAAGGCCTCATGATAGCCAGGGGAATAATTCCTAAAATATCAGGGTTCCAACCAAATTTTATAAACAAAGGGCGAAAAAAATCAATAATAATCTCCAATGCTCCTGAATCCACGAACACACGGATCGAAACCAAAATACCTATCAGGAAAGGAATTATCTTAACAGCTGTCTTAAAACCGTTCTCAGCCCCGATGACAAAGGTTTCATAAACAGGAACTTTACGGTAGTAACCATATAAGGGCACAAAAAATAACAAAAAAGGAATAATCCATCTTGCAATTTCAGTAAATATACTCATAGTCTATTCTTCTTTCGAAATAAATAATCGACTATAACTGCTGCAGTCATGGCACAGGCCGTGGCAAAAATCGTTGTACCGATGATTTCTGTAGGATTAACCGAACCCGCCTTCATCCTGACTCCGATAATACTGGCGGGTACAATAGTTATGCAAGACGTATTTAAGGCCAGAAAAGTAATCATGGCTGGACTGGCAGTATCCTTAATAGGATTTTCTTTTTGCAGTTCCTGCATAGCCTTCAGTCCAAAAGGGGTTGCCGCATTACCAAGTCCTAAAATATTGGCGCAAAGGTTCATTACTATTGGCCCAAAGGCAGGACTGTCTTCTCTTAAACTGGGAAACAGCTTGCGTATCAAAGGAGAGCTAACTCTAGCCAAAGCCTGGATTAATCCGGCCTTTTCGGCAATGTGCATAAGTCCCATCCATAAGCTCATTACCCCCATTAGCTGAATGGCAACTTCTATACCCAATTCAGCAGCCTCTAAAACAGATGCAGTAACTTGATCTATTTTGCCCGTAAAAGCAGCTGTAGCAATTCCGACTAACAGCATTAAGAGCCAGACCAAATTAACCATATAAAAATCCCCCTGCCTAAATCTATGTTCAAGGCAAGAGGAATAGAAGATTCGACTATAACTATTAATACTAAAATCTATCGTCACAAACCGGCTCACGGGGTATCTTTTTTCTCTTTTGAAGTAAATTGGATACCTTATCCATAATATTCGGCATCTCGTCAATTAATCTGTCAGCCAACATATTGCCTTCCACGGGTAATAACCTTACTTGATCGCTACTTACAACAAGAAAACCTACAGGTTTAACAGACACTCCTCCTCCACTGCCTCCGCCAAAAGGCATTTTGGAGCAGGAACTTTCTTCCTTGCCGCTATCATCGCTTTCTTCTCCGTCCATTGGTACAAATTCACTACCACCGGCAGCAAACCCGCATGATACCCTGGAAACAGGTATAATAACAGAACCGGTAGGTGTTTCTACCGGGTCACCTATCACAGTATTGACATTAATCATTTTTTGGATACTATCCATAGCTGTTTTCATCAACGTTTCAATTGGATGCTCACCCATAATTCCTGGTCCTCCTATTTTTTATAATAATAATTAACAATTTCCATGCTGTAAAAATAATATGGCTTATTTTAAGGCTTAATATGCAGTGAAGCCTGCAGAATAACATTTCTGCGTCAAAGCGTGGAAGAACATTAAAAAAAATGTTATTTGATTTAACTGCAAAAAGCTGATAACACCTGGCTCTCAATATTCCACAAATGGCACTGATACTGCCGGCCAATAATCCCGTACAGGCTGCATCTTGGGTGCCAATTTGAATTTCAATATTTAAGGAATAAACATGAATTTTTTTGAAAAAGTCTTTTGTTAAGCGAGTAAAATTTTTATTAAGCAACTTAAGTTTGGACCAGGAAAAAAAATACTGTCTTTTCGTATCTTTATAAACTTTTTTTAAAAGAATATATTTACGGTTCTTGCTACTCAAAGGTTTTTCATCGATTGTATCCTTTACCAGCATATCATTTATTAGATTGTTCAATAGGCTTAAAAGACCGCTTGTGCACATTTCCCGAGAAATATGCAAATTAATTTTTGTCTTGATAAATAAAACTTGCAAACCGATGCTTATATTGCTTTCCAAGTTATTGTAGCAATAAGCAAAATCGATTTTAATTTTAAGCAAGAAAAGAATAAACAGCCAAACAACGCAGACAATTATAAACGCCGTTAATTTCATCTAAGCTTTTAACCCCGAGACATACTTGATATTAATACCATGCCCTAAAAAAAACATTTTATAAGCATTAGTCATTAATATTAAGATCTTCGTTTAACAGCGTAAAAATATACTGTCAATAAAGATATTGCAGGACCCTTATCAATAAAAAATGAGGATCTTACATAGGTTAATTTACCTAAACGATCCTCAAATGTTTATTATAGAAGCCAATTTACCCCATCAAAATAAGTTAAATCAGGTCTGCATATTTAGCTCCTATGATTTTTATCAAACTCTCTGGCTTTAATTTGACTTGAAGCCCGATCCTGCCAGCACTTACCAAAATAAAATCATATTGAGAAGCTATTTCTTCTATAAAGGTCGGATACTGCTTCTTCATTCCCAGCGGTGAACAGCCGCCATGAATATATCCTGTTGCGGGTAAAAGTTCTTTTGCCTTAAGCATTTCTATATTTTTGTCCCCGGCTGCCTGGGCTGCTTTTTTTAAATCGAGTTCGCAGTTGCCAGGAATCACAAAGACATTAATTCCGGTTTTTTTGCCGGTTGCCACCAATGTTTTATAAACCACATCAGGATTAAATCCACTTTTTCGAGCTACTGAAACCGCATCAAGAAGGCCATCGTCCACCGGATAACTGTACAATTCATAAGGAATACCTTGTGCTTCAAGTATTCTAATAGCGTTGGTTTTCTGTCCAATGTTCATTGATCTTCTCCAGATATAAATACAGTTATTCAGTTATTTTTTTAATTTTTCTTGGCATTTTTCACAATAACCATAAAATTTAACTCTGTGGTTCACAACTTTAAATTTATTCTTTTGAAGAATTCTTTCTTCTATAGAACCCAACAAATCTTCTTCCACTT
>JAAYII010000037.1 GCA_012523535.1 Peptococcaceae bacterium | reverse complement strand
GTATACTGCTAACGCTGTCCCCACATTTCCGGATTTTCTACGTCATCTGATTATGCCTGCTTTTCTCGTCGCCTTTCAGAATATGGGGGACATAGTAAAGCAAACCCGTGGGGGACTTTTAGAGATTTTAAATGAGGATTATATAAAGACCGCAAGAGCGAAAGGACTAAGTGAAAAAGTAGTCTTAATTAAGCATGGTTTGAGAAATGCATTGATACCTGTAGTTACAGTAATTAGTTTGCTGATTCCTTATGTTTAAGGCGGTTCGGTCGTCATTGAACAGATTTTCGGTTGGCCGGGAATCGGTAGTTTGTTGATGCTCTCAATTGAATCTCGCGACTACAATGTGATTATGGGCATAACAGTGATGGTTTGTATTGTGGTAATGATCTGTAATATTGCTATAGATATTTTGTATGGCATGCTTGACCCCCGAATTAGCCGTGATTAATGGAAGGGACGATCTAAAATCGTTAATCAAAAGGGCAGCAATTCAGAGAAACAAAATTCAATTAAAAATAATACTGATAATCCTTCAGTAGTAATAAAACGAGAAACATTTTTCCAGAAGTTTGCTAAACATAGGCTGGCAACGATAGCGGCTACTATCATTTTAGTAGAGGTATTATTAGTAATTTTTATTCCCGTATTTTTTAATATTGACCCCTATAGTTTGGACAGTATGGGTATTGGGTTCTTCGAACGTGGGCCCAACAAATTTCATCTGTTAGGGACCGATGAGGTTGGGCGAGATATTTTGGCCCGGATGATTTACGGTGGGCGCGTTTCTTTATTTGTGGGCATTGCCTCAACTGCAATTAGCGTTTTAATTGGATTGCCCCTAGGGTTGATTGCCGGATATTTTAGAGGGGTAGCGGAACTGCTGGTTATGAGAGCAGTAGATATATTCCAATCCTTCCCGCCAATGGTGTTGATTTTGGTATTAGTAGCAATTTTTGGTCCCTCAATCGCTACAGTAACAATTGTTATTGGAATTATGGGCTGGGTGCAACCAACAAAACTAATATACAGTACTACGCTGGCTGAGAGCAATAAAGAATATATTGAATCCGCTCGTTCTATCGGTATCAGTAATTTTACGATCATATTGAAACACCTTTTGCCTAATGTTATCTCTCCTTTGTGGATTAATTTGGCGTTTCGTGTTTCCCGTGCGATGATTATGGAATCAACTTTAAGTTTTTTGGGCGTTGGGGTTCAACCCCCTCAAGCATCTTGGGGTAATATTATTTACGCTGCACAGAACACAATGGTTCTTACAACAAAGCCCTGGATTTGGATTCCGCCTGGTATTGCTTTGGTTGTTACAGTAATTTGTATAAATTTGATTGGCGAAGGAATCCGTGATGCCCTTGACCCGAAAATGAAGAGATGAGGAGAGAAACGGTGACTACGCCTTTATTGGAAGTAAAAGATTTGCAAGTTGATTTTTTGATAAGGAAATATCGTATTACTGCTGTTCATGACATTAGTTTTTCCGTTGAGGAAAAAACTACTTTAGGTATTGTTGGAGAAAGCGGTTGTGGTAAGACTGTTACAGCTACAGCAATTATGCGGCTGTTACCGAAACATACCAGTGTTATAAGTAACGGTAGTATAAAACTTTATGGTGATGATTTGTTAAAAAAGACGGAAAAAGAAATGAATAGTATTCGTGGCAACAAAATTTCTATGATTTTTCAAGATCCACTTACATCATTAAACCCGGTTTACACTATTGGGCATCAGTTAATTGAAATATTACGTGTGCATACGAATATAAGCAGGAAAGAGGCTTTTAATAAAGGGGCTGATATGCTTGAAAAGGTGGGCATACCTTCGCCGCTTAAACGTATGAGGGAATTTCCACATCAGCTAAGCGGCGGAATGCGCCAGCGGGTTATGATTGCAATGGCCCTCCTCTGTGAGCCCGCCCTACTGATTGCTGATGAACCAACTACTGCTCTGGATGTAACTATTCAAGCACAGATTTTAGATATTATGACCAAGCTTAAAGAAGATTTAAACACCTCCATTTTAATGATTACTCATGATATGGGAGTAATTGCAGGTATGGCAGATTATGTTATGGTGATGTATGCTGGTGAAATTGTGGAGTATGGTACAGCCGCAGCTGTTTTTGATACGCCTCTTCATCCTTATACTCAAGGATTGTTGAACTCCATGCCTAGAGTGGATCAAGACGTGAAAAGACTTTACACTATTGAAGGTTTAGTCCCCAGTCTGGAAAATATGCCTTCTGGCTGTCGTTTTGCAAACCGTTGTAATAGATGTATGGAGCGGTGTAAACTTGAACGCCCACCCTTATTTAAAGTTAACGGTAGTAAGGTGCGCTGCTGGGCGGTAGTGGATAGGGGAGGATAGGCGAATGGGTAGAGAATCTCAGCAGACTCTATTGGAATTAAAGGATGTAAAAAAATATTTTTTAATTAAAAACCATCTGCTACCAAGCAAGCGCAAGTATTTAAAAGCTGTAGATGGATTTACTTTGAATATTCACGAAGGCGATACGGTTGGTTTAGTTGGTGAAAGCGGTTGTGGCAAATCTACCTTAGGAAGGACAATTTTACGGCTTCATTCAATTACGAGCGGTAGCATAAAATATAAGGGCAACAATCTTGAACAGTTAAATTTTAATCAGATGCATCCTTATCGTAAAGAAATACAGATGATATTTCAGGATCCTTATGCTTCATTAAATCCCAGAAGGACGTTGTTTCAAGCAGTAATTGAGCCGTTAGAAGCGTTTAAGGTAGGAACCGCTGCCGAGCGTAAGGATAAAGCTACGACGATGTTAAATTATGTGGGCATTGGTAAAGAGCATTTTGAAAAGTATCCTCATGAGCTTTCTGGTGGACAGCGACAAAGGGTTATTATTGCCCGTTCCGTCATCTTGGAGCCAAAATTTATTGTCTGTGACGAGCCTGTCTCTGCTCTGGACGTTTCTGTGCGCTCTCAAGTGCTTAATTTAATGAAAGATCTGCAACAAGAAAAAAAATTATCGTATTTG
>JAAYII010000036.1 GCA_012523535.1 Peptococcaceae bacterium | reverse complement strand
AAGTCCTAACTTTTGTAAATCTTCTACTCCATGCGGGTAAATCTTAACCAGATAAGAATTGTTCTTTTTTAAACGCAATTTACGCCGGACTACTATGGCTGCTGGTAAATGAAGCCTCCGTTTGGCCAAATTATATATTTTACGGGCCACCGGGGCACTTTCGGTTACAACATTAAGCGAATACTTCTGATTGGCGCTTATCTGAAGGGTGCCGTCCATTCGGACTAAGGAAGCCAGTTCTGCCAGTTCGCAGCATTTCTTTTTACTTTCCAGCCTGGCAAGCTCATCCTTGGTTGTCGCGCTAAAAGACATGGCCCCTCACCCCATAAAGCCTTTATTCCAAAGCTATTTTACTTTATTCTTCTATTTTGTGCAATTAACCTGTTCCTACAGTTCTTTGAGTTTCCTGTTCAAAAGATAAGAATCCACTACCGCTATCCTCTCGGAAACAGGTTTCAAGCGGAATAAGATGCGCAGCAGTTCCTTGGCCAGCAATTCCGGGTTATGCCTGACAACATCTCCTCCGGTATAAAAAGTGCCTTCAAAATAGTTCACGCCCAATTCTTCCACCGCAGCCCGGTCGCTGCGAACTACTTCCGCTCCTTCAGCCAGATAACGCTCCAATACACGGCGTGGGATCTCCTCCTTGGCAGCCAGAACCGCATCAACCAAATCCCGCCCTCCATGCTCGATAATGGCCCTTAGATGGTCGGACACCGTAAATCCTTCGGTTTCCCCGGGCTCGGTCATTATATTGCAAACATAAACACACGGCGCTTGGACCTCGGCAATTTTATCTCTTAAACCCTTAACCAAAATATTGGGTATAATGCTGGTATAAAGGCTCCCCGGCCCTAAAACCACCAAATCCGCTTCTTCTATGGCTTGTAATGCGCCCGGTAACGGTTCGCAGTCCGAGGGGGTAATTCTGAGATATTTTATTTTGCCGGGAGTAGTTCTAATGGCTGTTTCTCCATTTACAGATCTTCCATCTTCAAAATAAGCTTCCAGAGTAACCTGGGACAATGTGGATGGATAAACCTCTCCTTTTAAAGCAAAAACCTTTCCTACATGTTCAATACTTTTTTGAAAATCGCCATATCTTTCCGCCAAGCCGGCGAGGAAAAGGTTGCCCAGGTTATGGCCCTCAAAAGTACCGCTTTTAAAGCGATAGGAAAAAAGATCTTCCATGATATCTTCTTTTTCCGCCAAGGCCAGCAAACAGTTGCGCACATCGCCGGGGGGCAAAACTCCCAACTCCCTCCGCAAGCGACCGGAACTTCCTCCGTCGTCACCAACTGTAACAATGGCTGTTAAGTTGCTGGTATAAGCCTTTAAACCTCTTAACAAAGCCGAAAGCCCGGTCCCCCCGCCGATAACCACAATTTTAGGTCCCCTTTTTAATTGGCGGCGGGCATAAATGACATCTACGACCTTGTCCTCGTTACCGGGAAGCAAAACATTGATTACCGAAGTCAGCATTTTTTTAAAACCAAAACAAATAATTGCCAGACCCCCAAGGGAAATTACAATGCCGATTACGGTCATTAATACTTTGGTCCCGCCGGTCAGGAAATATATTGCTTCCCGAAAATAAAATTCAAGATAGCTGAGAATATCACCATGGCTAAGAACTGCCAAACCTAAAGCCAACAAAAATATGCCTAAAACCGCAAGCAGAAAATATCTTTTTACCCCGAGATTAGGATAAAGCCATTTCAAGGCTTCCGAAAATTTTTCCCGGTCTTTCTTCTTTGCCATACAATCCTCCCCATCCAACCCCTTGTTGTAATACCTAATCCAGGTCCCTATGATTAACGGCGCATAAATAATTATGTTGGCGCAAGAACTCTGCGGTTTTTTCGGCAATGACAACTGAACGATGCTGCCCGCCCGTACAGCCGATACCAATAACCAGATGATTTTTTCCTTCTTTGAGATAATGGGGTAAAATAAACTCCAACATATTGAAAAATTTATCCAGGAATTCAGTCACCAAAGGACCGGAAAGCACGTAATCCCTAACCTTTTTGTCCTTACCGTTTAAGGCTTTAAGCTCTTCAACATAATAGGGATTAGGCAAGAAACGCACATCGATTATATTGTCTGCATCCAGGGGAATTCCGTATTTAAAGCCGAAAGATATAACCAAAATTGACATTCTGGCCGGATCATTAGCCTTCCCGAACAATTCCCGGATTTTATTTTTTAGTTGAACCGTTTTCAAATCGGATGTATCGATGATCTTATGGGCTTTACCCCTAAGCTCGGCCAGCTGCTTTCTTTCCAATCGTATACCCTCAAGAATATGCCCTTGAGGAGAGACGGGGTGACGCCGGCGGGATTCTTTATAACGTTTGATTAAAACTTCATCCGAAGCCTCCAAGAAAAGGATCTCATATCTAACTCCGGCTTTCAGCAAATCAAGAAGGGCTTGATTTAAAGAAGAAAAAAACTCCCCTCCTCTAAGATCGCAAACAACCGCAGCCTTGGAAATCTTCCCCTGGGATTGCACACATAACTCCACAAACTTTTCCAATAAGCTTGGCGGAAGGTTATCAACACAAAAAAAGCCCATATCCTCCAAGCTTTGTAAGGCTTGTGTCTTCCCTGCTCCTGAAAGTCCGGTAATAATAACGAGGTTGAGATTCTTCCAAGGCATTGTTATCACCCCTATTTTATTTGCCTATTTTTAAAGCGTCTTCTTGGGCTGTGGCCAATTGCTTACTTATTTCCGTACGATCAGCAATATTTTGCCAGGCCTGTCTAAAAATGGGGGCTAGCTTCCATTCCAGGGCATTTCCTTCCAGAGACCAGGAATTTTCTATGGTCAAGGCCGCTTCTTTAATCAAAGTTCCGTCTTCGGCCTGGTAATAGAAGTTTACATTAGCCGGCATGTAGCCGGTAGTTTTATGGGCGGCAGCTTCGACCTCCGTTTGCAGCAGCTCCTCTTCAACTAAACGAATGGCATCTTCTAAGGCGGGACTTGTTTTTATGGAGGAATTGGCTATACCGATAGTCTTAGCCAACAAGGCATTGGCCTGGCTTCCAAATAGCCGGGAAAAAGAAACACAGCCCCAATTCCCTTGTCCCTGGTTTAGATTAATGCTGTCGCTGGTCCAAGCCAAGAGATAAGTTGCTTCACCGCTCTTGAACAAAGCCACAGCTTGTTTATCTTCCCTAATTTTCCCGTCTGTTTTTAAAGTCTGCAATTTTAGCAAAAAATCCTCATTCGCCTTAACGTTTAGAGCAGGTAATTTCCCCTGGCACAAAATTCCTCCCTCAGCTTTCCACCATGGGCTGAATAGTAAAAAATCCTGGGATGATACGGCAATTGACTGTCGTAACCCAAGCTCATTAAGGTCGACAGGTGGGGCGGAGACAATATCCTTACGATAATAGAGCAAGGGAACATCGGTTAGCCAAGGCAAAGCAAAGACCTGGCGGTTATAAGTAAAACCGGCCAGCAGGGAAGGATAAACCTGTGAACTGTCGGCTAAAACCGGGGAAATGGCACCTTGTTCATATAAAGCGGCTAAAATGTCCCCTTCGGCAATAAAGATTTCCGGCCCTTGGCCTCCCGCTTGCAAAGCCCAGACTTTTCGAACAAAATCCTTAGCCGGAATTTTAATTCCCTTCACTAAAACTTCCCGTTTTTTATTGATTTGTTCGAATTGAGCCAGCAATGCTTGTTCTTGCTTCCCTTCGAGACTATACCAAACGGAAACGACGACCGGAGCTTCCCCTCCGGGCTGCCCTTGCTTTGGACCTTGCTGGCAAGCCGCAAGCATTATAATTATGATAAAAAGGCCTAAAAGGTATCGGCCGGCTCTTCTCATCCCGTCTTTACTCCTCTTGAAATCAATTAAATATCATTTATATGTTAATTATGCTTAAATCTTTAAACTTATTATTTATTGCACTCACTTATTATTTTAATCTTTTAAATTCTAAGTTACAAATGCCATATATTCTGACCCGTTCGCCGGCAATAGGCTTCCTGTAAAGCTGGTATTATGATCTTACGTTAGGAAACCTCATATTATGTTTGTGTTTTTATATTCGTGTCTTGCCGAAGATCAACTTGGTACTTAAAATATTTTGTTCCGGCGCCCCGATCATAATAGAATAAATACCAACAGCCCTTCCACTCCATTTGCGGAGGCTGTTTGTTTGTTTTCAGAGCCTGGACTATTTCCGGTATATCCGCCTTAAAATATTCAACGGCGGTAGCCCGAGCCCACTGTCGGTGATCGAGCTTTTCAGCAGCCGGGATAATTTGAGCCCAAAGGGGATCTTTTTTCACCCGCTTCTCGTCTAAAACCAAGTCCTCTTTTTTTCCGGCGGCGTCGGCAAAAAACCCTTTCTCCCCTTCCAGGAAAGCCGGGATGTGGCCGGGTCTCTGCCACAGGTAGTAATCGAAGCGAAGGGCTTCGCGCCATAGGGGGTTGATCTTCCCGCCATAAATTTCCGTTAAAAATTTCCATAAATTGACCATTAGGCCTTCCGGGGACCAGGCGTGTTCGAACCAGTTTTTTTCTTGCCAATATCCGGCTAAAGAGCAAAAAAAGTCGAAAGCGCTCTCTTGTTCGGCGAGAATACATTCCAAGCCGAATTTGAACTTGCCTGAGTTATAGTATTTCTCCACCATATCCTCTATTCTGGCCAACTCAATTAACTCACCATGATTGAGCTCTTTTGTTTGCAGGACGGTATAGGGCGGATCGGGCAAATATATTAGACCAAACTCCTTACTTTTACGCTTGATTCCGGAACCTTTAAGCACTTTAAGAAAACCGAGTTGAAGATGGTTGGGTCGCAAGTCAAATACTTCATCAAAGGATTGGCGGAATTCCTGCCAACCTTCCAAAGGCAGGCCGGCAATCAAATCCAAATGGACGGGAATATTGCAGCTATGCTGTAAAAACCCTACCTTTTCCCGCCAATGAGCAAATTTTTGGATCCTGTTAACAGCCCGCAGGGTAGGTTGATGGGTGGATTGAACACCGATTTCCAATTGAATCATCCCCTGCGGATAATTCTTTAGATAATCAAGCCACTCTTCATCGAGCAAATCTCCGGCCATTTCACAATGGGCTCTTAGCTTTACCTCTCCCGGTTTATGCCCCTCTTGCGCCGCTATTTTTTCCGCTTCTTCGCGGAAAATGTCAAGAACGGCAAAGGCATGTTTTTTGGAGCTGTTAAAGGTCCTATCTACAAATTTAACGGTTTGAGCACCGGAAGCAAAAAGGCAGCGTAAAACAAGCCGTACTCTTTCCGGCTCCAGATACCTGATTCCGCGAAATGTTGAAGAGATGCAGAATTCGCAATTAAAGGGACATCCTCTGCTTGTTTCCACGTAGACAAGTTTGCCCTTGAAATTTTCTCCCGGAACATAGGGCGGGGGTAAGGTGTTAAGATCCGGCAGAACCGCACATGGCGGATTTTTTTTAATCGCGGCCGGTGATTCGCCCATCCCTTGCCTGTGGTTACGCCAGACTAAACCGTCCACCTGTTCAAGTTGGCCGCCCGTGGCCAAAGCTTGTACAAGCTGTGGCAGGGTGTATTCCCCTTCACCGACAATAATCCCGTCCCATTCAGGATTTTTAAGCAGTAATTCCTCGGTCTCAAAAGATACTTCCGGTCCGCCGCCCAGGAAAAATGTTTCAGGCAATACCGGCCGTAAGCGGCGTACAAGGGCCGACACCTGGCTAATGTTCCAAATATAACAGGAGAAACCTAAAATATCCGGTTGCTCCTCAAAAATGGCAGCGGCAATTCTATCCAAATGATCGTTGATGGTAAATTCCCTGATCTGTACTTGCCAGTCCCGGTTTCCCTGTTTTTTTAACACCTCACGCAGGTAACGAATCGCCAGATTGGTATGAACATAGCTGGCATTCAAAGCCACTAACAAAATGCGCAAAGCCATACTCCCATTCGTAATAAAATGTCCTTAAAAAAATTTAAATTATTTTAATACATCAAAAAGACTGAACCAGGGCAAAGCGTTCAATAGCCTGAGCAACTCCGTCTTCCTCAAGGGAGGAAGTTATATAGTCCGCTATTCTTTTTATTTCAGGATGAGCATTTTCCACAGCCACCCCGATACCGGCATAACTGATCATCTCTTTATCATTGGGGCTGTCGCCGATAGCCATGATTTCTTCCGCCTTAATACCCCATTTAGCCGCCAGGGTTTGAAGAGCCGCACCTTTATTAACCCCGCGGTGCACAATTTCCAAGTTGTTGTTCTTCGATGAAGTGATATGAACATAATCGCCGTAAGCCTTTTCCAATTCGCGTCTAATCAATTCCGACTCTTCTTCCTTTACCAGGCAAAGAATTTTGTCCAAACCCTCTTTCTCCTGGGCCAAGAGTTCAGGTATGTCGGCAATTTCCACTTCAACACCTGTCATGCGCGTATACCTGAGGGAATAAGGATTGGGTTCAGAAGCGAATACCCTGTCTTGAATATAAGCTTGGAAAAAAATCTTCTTGGCCAGCAACTCATTAACTATTTTAGCCGCTATAGAAACAGGTATAACTTGGCGGTGAATGATCTCACCGCTTAAGCCTTGTTCCACCAAAGCCCCGTTGTAGGTAATAATCGGTAAATCAAGCCCTAATTGATGGGCATATTTTCTGGCCGAGGCGGCCATGCGGCCCGTAGCCAAAATTATTTTAAGGCCTTGATCCGTGGCTGTACGAATAGCCTCGCTGTTTCTAGCCGAGATTTTCCACTCTTTATCCAAAAGGGTATAATCCAAATCAATGGCTATCATTTTGAGCATAATTTTCCCACCTTAAGTGCCAGTAGTGGGACAAAGCTGACATACAAATGTCCCTTGCCCCACTTGAGCTTGTTGATCTACTCTAATTGTTGATAAAGCTTTTCTAATTCTCCGGCTTTAAATTTATAGCAGTGCTCTTCTTGGGGGAACCGCCCTTCAACTACGTCTTGCTTGTAGTTTTCCAAGGCTTCAAGGATGGAAGAATTCAAATCGAGATATTTCTTGACAAATTTCGGAGTAAAAGCATCAAAAAATCCCAAAGCATCATGAACGATTAAAAGTTGACCATGAACATGGGGTCCTGCCCCTATTCCTATTACCGGGATTTTAGCCCTTTCGGCGATAATGGCCCCGACTTCCGGCGGCACAGCTTCCAGGAGCAGCAGGCTTATACCCGCTTCTTCCAGGATTCTGGCGTCCTCAATAATTTTCTTTGCTCCTTCGGCATCTCTGCCTTGAGATTTAAAGCCTCCCAATTGAGCAATGGATTGAGGGGGCAACCCCAAATGGCCCATTACCGGAATTGTGGCATTGACCAATGCTTCCACTGTTTTGGCCATGTTCGCCCCGCCTTCGAGTTTAACAGCGTCGCACCCGGCTTCGGCCATATAACGGCCGGCATTACGGATAGCCTCTTGAGGACTTATTTGATAAGACATATAAGGCATATCGCCAACCAAAAAAGCGCCGGGAGCACCTTTCCTTACCGCCTGGGCATGAAGAATCATCGGATCCATAGTCATACCCAAGGTATTCTCATGCCCAAAAACAGTCATAGCCATGGAATCTCCACAGAGAATTATGTCAATCCCCGCTTTTTCTTCCAACAAGGCCATGGGATAATCATAACAAGTGAGCATGGTAATTTTTTCTCCGTTCCGGACCTTTTCCTGTAAGCTATGAATTGTGACTTTTTGTCGCATCCTTTTTCCCTCCGCAAATTAATAAAATAAATCAGGCCTTTTCAACTTGCCACTTTTATAATATAAACCATTAAACCCCCGATGTCTACCTGCTGCTTACAAATTTCCACCAGGGAAACACATCCCAGCGGTTGGGTTATATTTTTGTCATTTTTGCGGAATCCAGTTTATTTGGATATTTGCTTTAATATGGTTATTTCTTCTTTTAATCAATTTTAATTAAGGTATTTTTTCAAATACTGTCCGGTATAAGACTTGGGGCAAGCGGCCACCTCTTCCGGTGTGCCGACCGTTACCACTTCCCCTCCCCTGTTGCCTCCTTCGGGACCAAGGTCAATAATATAATCGGCCGTTTTAATAACATCAAGATTATGTTCAATAACCAGAACCGAATCTCCCTCCTCCACCAGTCGATGGAGAACGCTCAGCAATTTGTCCACATCGGCAATATGCAATCCTGTTGTGGGCTCGTCCAATATATAAAGGGTTTTCCCATTGCTGCGACGACAAAGTTCAGTAGCCAGTTTAACTCTTTGGGCCTCCCCGCCGGATAAAGTTGTGGCCGGTTGTCCCAATTTGATATAACCCAATCCTACATCATACAAAGTCTGCAATTTGCGGGTGATTCGAGGCACAGCACTGAAAAAATCCAAGGCTTCTTCCACCGTCATATCCAGGACCTGAGCAATGTTTTTGCCTTTAAAAGTTATTTCCAGGGTTTCCCGGTTATACCGTTGACCGTGGCAGACCTCGCATGGAACATAAACATCAGGCAAGAAATGCATTTCAATTTTGATGATGCCATCCCCCCGACAAGCCTCGCAACGGCCGCCCTTCACGTTAAAACTGAAGCGACCCGGTTTATAGCCCCTTACCTTAGCCTCCGGGGTTTGAGAATAAAGCTCCCGAATGTAATCAAACATACCGGTATAAGTAGCCGGGTTGGAGCGTGGGGTTCTGCCTATTGGGGATTGATCGATATCTATCACTTTCTCTATATACTCCAAACCTTTAATCTCTTTATAAGCGCCGGGTTTTACTTTGTTGCTGATCCGAAGTTCAGCCAGCAAACCCTTATACAGAACTTCATTAACCAGAGTACTTTTTCCGGAGCCGGAGACACCGGTTACACAAGTAAATACGCCAAGGGGGATTTTTACATCGATATTTTTAAGATTATTTTGGGTGGCGCCTATAATTTCCAGAAACTTACCGTTTAAAGGATGTCGGACAGAGGGTACTTCTATTTTTTTGGTGCCTTTTAAATAAAGACCGGTAATTGATCTCTCACAAGCTTTAATATCTTCCAAAGTGCCTTGAGCTACGATCTCCCCGCCATGGGCGCCTGCACCGGGACCGATATCGATGATATGATCAGCGGCCAACATAGTGTCTTCATCGTGCTCTACTACAATCAGGGTATTACCTAAATCCCTTAGGCTTTTAAGGGTGTTTAGC
The DNA here is from genome assembly GCA_012523535.1 of Peptococcaceae bacterium. GTDB lineage: Bacteria > Bacillota > Desulfitobacteriia > Desulfitobacteriales > Syntrophobotulaceae > JAAYMU01. The sequence goes on along the minus strand of JAAYII010000036.1, from coordinate 14,195 downwards.
AGCTTCTCATTATCCCTCTGATGCAAACCTATACTGGGTTCATCCAGAACATAAAGTACCCCGGTCAAACTGGACCCGATCTGGGTAGCCAACCTTATCCTTTGGGCTTCACCTCCGGAAAGGGTTCCGGCTGCGCGGCTTAAGGTCAGGTAATCCAAACCCACATTTACTAAAAAGCCTAGTCTTTCCCGTATCTCTTTAAGAACTTGCCTGCCAATAATTTGCTCTTTTTCGGTTAAAGTCAAACGGTCAAAAAAGTTGAGTTCTTCCAAAACGGTTAATTCTGTTAATTCATAAATGGAGAGTCCTCCCACTTTGACAGCTAAAGCCTCGGGTTTTAAACGTTTGCCTTGACACACCGGACAAGGTTTTTCTCTCATGTAGTTTTCAATTTCAGCCCGGACATAATCGGAAGTTGATTCTTTATACCTCCGGTTAAAATAAGGAACCAACCCTTCAAAGGGGGCATGCCAGTATTTAATCTCGTCAAATATACTGTGGTATTTAAAGCGGATAGGGATGGGAGAACCATAAACCAGTGCTTGCCATTGCTCTTCAGTAAGATCACATACCGGCGTATCCAAACTAAAACCCATAACCTCCGCCAAACCTTGAAGAAGAGCGGGATAAAAAGAAGACTGAGAGTTAGCCCAAGGTACGATTGCCCCTTCATTTAGGGATTTGCTGCGGTCAGGTATAATAAGATCGATATCCGCCTCCAAGTTGGCACCAAGTCCGGTGCAAGCGGGGCAAGCCCCAAAGGGGCTGTTAAATGAAAAAAGCCTGGGTGTTAATTCTTCTATGGCGATACCGCAGTCCGGACAAGCAAAATTTTCACTGAAAAGCAGTTCTTCTTTTTCCAAGATATCTACAATAACTGTTCCTTCACTTAACTTAAGAGCGGTTTCTAAGGAATCCGCCAGACGGGCACCGCTTTCTGCCTTTAATGATATCCGATCCACCACTACTTCTATAGAATGTTTTTTGTTTTTGTCTAAAAGGATTTCTTCATTTAGATCTCTGATTTCACCGTCCACTCTGGCCCGCACATAACCCTGCTTACGAATTTTTTCCAATAGCTTTTGGTGCTCGCCTTTTTTCCCTTTAATAATGGGAGCCAAGATCTGCAGACGTGTCTTTTCAGGATAGGTCATTATTTGATCCACCATTTCCTGAACCGTTTGCTGGCTTATTTTTTTACCGCACTGGGGACAATGGGGCTGTCCGATCCGGGCATAAAGAAGTCTTAAATAATCATAAATTTCCGTGACTGTACCCACCGTAGAACGGGGATTACGACTTGTGGTTTTTTGATCTATGGAAATGGCTGGTGAAAGGCCTTCGATATAATCCACATCCGGCTTATCCATTTGGCCCAAAAATTGACGGGCATAAGCGGAGAGAGACTCCACATAGCGTCTCTGTCCTTCGGCGTATATGGTGTCAAAGGCTAAAGAGGATTTCCCCGAGCCTGATAAACCGGTTATTACCACCAATTTATTTCTGGGAATATCTACGTTAATGTTTTTAAGATTATTGACACGCGCCCCGCGAACCTTGATATATTCCTGTTTCATTTGAACCTCCGGTCTTTAGCTCCTTTTTCTGGCTTTTTTACTGGCTTTGGAAAATGTTTTATCCTCTTTAAAGCCATTTCTTCCAGTTCTTATCTTCTTTAGTGGCAAAGGTTTCTGTCCTTTTAATTCAATAATGGCATCCCTTAATTCCGCCGCTCGTTCAAAATCCAGCTCTTTGGCTGCCTGTAACATTTCAGCTTCCAGTTTTTTAATAAGTTCTTCTTTTTCTTCTGCCGACAATTTATTCAGAGTGCTGTAAACACCTTTCTTTTCCGCCACCATGGTGGCTTCCGGCACTTCATGGACCTGTTTGCGAATGGTCTGAGGAACTATGCCGTGCTTCTCATTAAAGGCCATTTGTACGGCTCGCCTGCGATTCGTTTCATCAATGGCTTTTTGCATCGAATCGGTTATAGTGTCAGCATACATAATTACCTGGCCGTTGGCATTGCGCGCCGCCCTCCCTATGGTTTGGATTAGGGAGCGCTCCGATCTTAAAAAACCTTCCTTGTCCGCATCTAAAATTGCCACCAAGGACACCTCCGGAAGATCCAAACCCTCGCGCAATAAATTTATGCCCACTATAACATCAATTTCTCCGAGCCGCAGTTCCCGAAGAATCTCCAGCCTTTCCAGGGTAGTGATATCAGAATGAAGATAGCGCACCTTTATTTGAAGTTGTTTCAAATAATCAGTTAAATCTTCGGCCATTCTCTTGGTCAAGGTTGTTACCAATACTCTTTCGTCTCTGGCCACCCGGGCATTTATTTGCCCTACAAGATCATCAATCTGCCCTTTGGTTGGCTTAACAATAATTTCCGGATCCAAAAGTCCAGTCGGTCTGATTATCTGTTCCACAACTTCCCGGCAATGTTCAAGTTCGTAAGGGCCGGGAGTAGCGCTGACATAAATTCTTTGCGGAACAAGCTGTTCAAATTCATCAAAGCGTAAAGGACGGTTATCCAAAGCAGAAGGTAAACGAAAACCATACTCCACTAAGGTAAGTTTTCTGGAACGGTCTCCTTCATACATGCCTCTAAGCTGAGGAATGGTCTGGTGGGATTCGTCAATAAACATTAAGAAATCTTTAGGGAAGAAATGGAGCAAAGTATATGGGGTTTCTCCGGGCTGCCTGAAGGTAAGATGTCGAGAGTAATTTTCAATGCCGTTGCAAAAGCCCATTTCCCTCAGCATCTCCAGGTCATAGCGTGTCCTTTGTTCTAAACGCTGGGCTTCCAAAAACTTGCCCTGGGAACGGAAATACTCAAGTCTTTCCTCCAATTCAGCTTCAATGTTTTCTGTGGCAAGCAAAAGTTTTTCTTTTTCCGTGACATAATGGGAATTGGGAAAAATGGAAACATGTTTGCGTTCGCCTAATATTTCCCCGGTCAAAATATTTACTTCATAAAGATGCTCTATTTCATCCCCAAACATTTCTATTCTAATAGCCTTTTCACTGGAAGCGGCGGGGCAAACTTCCACCACATCTCCCCGCACCCGGAAAGTTCCCCGCAAGAAAGAATGATCATTGCGGTCATATTGAATTTCGACCAGTTTGCGCAGGATCTGGTTTCTTTCAATTTCCTGCCCTTGTCTTAAAGAAAGAACCAAATCCCGGTACTCATCCGGAGAACCTAAACCGTAAATACAGGAAACACTGGCTACGACAATAACGTCTTTTCTTTCAAAAAGGGCCGCCGTAGCAGAGTGTCTGAGTTTTTCTATTTCTTCATTTATAGAAGCGTCTTTTTCGATGTAAGTATCGCTGGAGGGTACATAAGCTTCCGGTTGATAATAATCATAATAACTCACAAAATATTCAACCGCGTTTTCGGGGAAAAACTCTTTAAATTCGCAATAAAGCTGTCCGGCCAAAGTTTTATTATGAGCCAGAACCAGGGTGGGTTTTTGTACCTTTTCAATAATACTGGCCATGGTAAAGGTTTTACCCGAGCCAGTCACCCCTAAAAGAGTCTGGTGTTTTTCCCCGGCCAATACCCCTTGGGCAAGCTTGTCCACCGCTTGGGCCTGATCACCCGCCAATTTATATGGAGCCCGTAAACGAAATGCCATCGACAGTCTTCCTTCCGTTTTCTAAGCAACAGAATAACAGGTAAAACTATGCATTTTACCGCTTATCATAATATTATAACATTTTATTCTGACCCGAAAAAATAACATTTTTTCCCTAAGGCCATAGAACCAAGTCGGAAAGAATTTTGCTCAGTAATTCATGGCGAAGCTCATCCAGCCCACGGAAATTAATTGTATCATTGCATAAATTTTTTAATTCAATTCTTACAGTCTTATACTGTTCCAAAATCTCCCTCAGTTGCTCACCGTGCACTTTATTGAACCCTTGTTCCTCAATTTTAACCGGATTACCTTGCCAAACCGCCAGTTTTTTTTCGGGGAAAACAATGCCTAAAACAATATCCGGTCTTAAAGGGTTTACAATTATTTCTATGACTTGCCCCAGGCAACTTACTTCCTGGAGAATTTCGATCAAGATCTTGGATGAATCACCGCTCTCCAAACAGATGCGATCATAATCTTCAATATATTTTGGTGCCAGGTTAAGCCAACCATCGACCTGCAAAGCATGCAGGAAGCAATAGGAAAGGCAGTTTTCCCTAACCTTGGACAAAATCTCTATAACTTCATTATTGGTTGAACTTGTTCTGTGGGTATTGTTCTCCGGCGAAAGGATTCTAAACGGAATTGTAAATTTTTCCTCCTGGGAATGAAAGGGGTATTCCTCTTTAAGCTGCTGAATGACCTTTTCTTCGATAAGGGTGAGCCTTTCCGCCAGTTCGGTTATTCTGCTTTGATGTTCTTGCAGCTTGCTTTGTTGGCAAAGAGAATCCAAACTAATTTTATAATATTGTGATCCTAACGTAGCCGGCAAAACAAACTCTTTTTCGTTTAACAGGCAAAGTTTGCTTTTGGGAAGATATAGCCCGGCAACGGAATCTGGCTCTCTGCTAGAACGAATATAATCTACATCATAACCCCTGTCTGCAAGTTGGATACCGATAAATTTAATCATGGTGGATTTGCCTGTCCCCAGCCCACCGGACAGGATATAAGCTTTTTCTATTTCTTTCAGGGTCTCCCCCAGCAACGATATGTAACCGTAAGGGGTGAAGGCTTCCAGAAAATAATGTCTAATTCCAGCTGAATTTTTCACTGTGACTCCTCCCAGCCATTTGAATAATCGTGTTTTATTCTATGCTTTGAGGAGGTCCCAGGTTCATAATCGGCCCTCAAGAATACCCCTTCCGGATTCTATATTCTGTTTCTCTCAGGATCCCTTTCCGCTATCCGGTATTCCCTCTTATGTTTCCGGTCCCTTAGTTTATTGCAGCCTCTATTTGCTCATGCTATACTGTTTTTTAAAGTTATTAGTGGCATATACCGGGTATTCTAGTATTACTCTTGCCTTAGGAGGATAATAACATGAGAATTGAAACCAAATGTTTGCACGAAGGTTACCATCCTCAGAACGGTGAGCCTAGGGCTCTTCCTATTTATCAAAGCACAACCTATACTTATGATTCAACCGAACATATAGGCAAACTCTTTGATTTGACTGCCGAAGGGCATTTCTATTCACGAATTTCCAACCCTACTGTTTGTGCAGTGGAGGATAAAATTGCGGCTTTGGAAGGAGGCATAGGTGCGCTCTGTACCACTTCGGGCCAAGCCGCTTCTTTAATTAGTATCCTTAATATATTAAAAGCCGGAGACCATTTTATCAGTGTCTCTAAAATCTACGGCGGGACTATCAACCTCTTTGCCGTAACTCTAAAAAAATTAGGTATCGAATGTACATTTGTCGATCCAGACGCTCCCGAGGAGGAAATCCAAAAACAGTTTAGACCCAATACCAAGGCGGTATTCGGTGAAACTATCGCCAACCCGGCATTGAGCGTCTTAGATATTGAAAAGTTTGCCCGCCTGGCACATAAAAACCAAGTCCCTCTTATTGTAGACAATACTTTTGCCACCCCGATTTTATGCAGGCCTATTGAATATGGCGCAGATATTGTGATTCATTCCACAACAAAATATATGGATGGACATGCCGTACAATTGGGCGGGATAATCGTCGACAGCGGCAATTTTAATTGGAACAACGAGAAATATCCTGAATTTAATGAGCCTGACGAATCCTACCACGGTGTTATTTATACAAAAGATTTTGGCAAGTCTGCCTATATTACCAAAGCCAGGGTCCAACTAATGCGCGACATCGGCGCTTACCCCTCGGCTCACGCAGCTTTCCTGTTGAATCTCGGTCTCGAAACCCTGGCCGTGCGCATGGAACGGCATTGTTCAAATGCTCAAAAAGTGGCCGAATACTTAAACAGCGTAGCTAAAGTGGAAAATGTAAATTATCCGGGGCTGAAAAATGATCCTTATTATAACTTGGCTCAAAAATACCTGCCTCGGGGTTGCAGCGGAGTTATCTCTTTTACAATAAAAGGGGGCCGGGAAAGCGCCATTAAGTTTATGGACGGGTTACAGCTTGCTTCCAATGTAGTTCATGTGGCAGATATCCGTACTTGTGTGCTCCATCCTGCCAGTTCAACACACCGTCAACTGACTGACGAACAATTGATAGCTGCAGGCATCACCCCCGGTTTGATACGCCTCTCCGTGGGCCTTGAACATATCGATGATATTCTGGAAGATTTGGAACAGGGACTGGCCAGGATTTAAAGCTCAATTAACAAAGAAACCCTCCGCTACTTAAATTGCGAATACCGGAGGGTTTAATATTGCTTATCTTACAGCCTTTGATTCCCTTACATCCCCTGATTACAAGGTAAAATTCAATCAATCATTTGCTCCATAATCTCAACCGCTTTAGCCAACTGGCTGTCAAAAGGAGGCCCTTCGGGGAGAATGGTAGGTTTCTCGCCTTCTTTCAAAACTATCTCCACGTCAGGTTGAATTCCCTTATTGTGGATATCACTTTTATTGGGTGTAAGATATTTGTCCGTCGTCAAGCGAACACTGGTATTGCCGTCGAGAGGGAAGACCGTCTGCACCACTCCTTTGCCAAAGGTTTTGACTCCAACCAAAGTACCGCTTCCATAATCTTTAACCGCCCCGGAAACAATTTCCGCCGCCGAAGCCGTATATTCATTGATCAAAATAACCAAAGGCTTATCGATATATTGCGCAGTTGATTTTTTGGTAGTGATCTCCCCTTTATTGTTGACAATATGGACAATATCCTCTTCGGGCACAAGAAAGCCGGCAACATCGATCGCCGAATTTAATTCTCCTCCGGGATTAAAGCGCAGGTCGACGATCAAGCCTTTGTATTGATCAATATTTATATCCTTCAACAGCTGGGCAAATTCATCTTTGGTCTTGGCAGAAAAGCTGGAAATATCAATGAGGGCTATATCCGGCCTACCGGGAAGGCTGGATCCAAAAACTGTCGGCACATTGATATCTTCCCTGATCAAGCTCAATGAAAATTCCTGATTGGTTTTGGGGCGATATACCGTAAGGGTGACCTTAGTACCGGGTTCTCCCCTCATCATGGCAACCGCTTGAACTTGACTGATGGTGGAAACACTGGTCCCATCAATTTTAATGATTACATCCCCCGCTTCCAAACCCGCTCTGTCGGCGGGAGAACCTTTAATCGGCCGTACGATCACTAGTTGGTTGGGATCGGCAGTATTTACAATTACGCCGATGCCCCCAAAGCCCGCTATCCCTTTTATGGAATTCATCAATATTTCATTCTCTTCTTCATCGAGAAAAGAAGAATAGGGATCCAGAGAGCTTACTATACCATCGATCGCCCCGTCAATCAGTTGGGGCATGGTGGTCTCATGCAGATATTTTGTGTCGATAAGATAGACCACCCGGGCCAGCCTTCCCAAGTTATCAAAGTTGGTAACCAGCAATACTCCCAAAAGAACAGCCAGCCCCAGACAAAGGATCAGGCCGACAGCAACGGCCTGTTTAAATGCTCTTTTCCAATTAACTTGATTTGACAATAGTTTACTCCCTCTTTTAAAAATAATTTAGTTATTTATTTCTTGAAATATAAAATTCTGACTTTATTATATGCGCATTATGACTTAGAAATACTGCAGGGGATTTACCGGCTCCCCGTTTTTACGAACTTCAAAATGCAGGTGAGGTCCGGTGCTCCAACCGGTTGAACCGACTTTGCCAATGACTTGACCGGGAACAACTACGTCATTTTCTGACACCGCACGGGATGACAGATGCCCGTACAAGCTGGAAATTCCATTGCCATGGTCAATAATAACTGTATTGCCATAAGCCCCGTACCAGCCGGAAAAAATAACTATGCCTGCTCCGGTGGCTACAACGTTTGAACCATAAGAAGCCCCAATATCCACCCCGGTATGTAGCTTGTGTTGACCGGTTATGGGATGTATCCTATAGCCAAAAGGACTGGTGATATACTTGCAGTTGGGAGTAGGCCAAACACTAATGGAACCGTTAATATTGCTTCCCGCATATTTTTTCTGTAATTCTCTAATCTTTGATTCTAATGCTTTAGAATCCTTTTCCAGCTTTTCGATTTGTTCTATCAGTGCAGCCTGATCCTGCTCATTTTGAGCCAAAGCTATTTCTTTTTTGGCCTTAACGCTATCCAAATAGGCCTTGGCCTCTTCAGCTTCTTTTTTCAGTTTCTCCGCATGCTCCAGTTTAGCCACCAATTCCTCTTTCTTTTTATCCAACTCCTGCTTTTGAAGTCGGATATCGCTAAGAATATTCTGATCGTTTTCCACCAAACAGCTCATATACTCGACTCTGGAAATGAAATCGGCCAAATCGGTGGCTTGGAAAATAACCTCCAAGTAGCTCATTTGTCCTTCTTCATATATTGTGCGTACCCTTTGGCGCAAAACATCCTGCCGTTTATTTAATTCAGCTTGTTTGGCATTTATTTCTCTTTTTATGTCTGCAACATCCTGTTGGGCCTGTATATATAATTTTTCTTTTTCCTTCAAATCGTTTTCAGCAGCCGAAATTTGGACGTTTAACTGTTGGATTTGTTTTTTTATGGTGTCTGCTCTGTTAGTCAGGTTTTTAAGCCTACTGGCAGCTTGATTTTGTTGCTCAATCAGTTCTTGCTGCTTTCGCAAAGCATCATTTAACTCGTCGGCTGCTGCCGGAATTACAAAGGCAATAACAAAGAGAAAGGTTAATATTATTATCTTCGCTTTAGAAAACCCGGACATCTCTTCCCTCCTAAAAACATAGAAATTTTCTTACGGAGATCATACTGGCTAGAGCCCCCATCAACATGCCGCCTAACACCATGATCAAGAAAACCATAATTATAAATTCTTGATTGGCAACAACCGGAATGAAAGCTAAGGAAGAAATTATATATTGGAGAAGCCAGTTATAAGCAAAGCCGACTGCCGCTACGGCAATCAAGCCTCCCAAGAGTCCAATAACTAAGCCTTCAATAATAAACGGCCATCGAACAAAAGAATTGCTGGCTCCCACCAGTCTCATGATTTGTATTTCTTTTTCCCTGGAATTGACATTGGTCTTAATACTAAGTGAAATCAATAACAGGGCTATAAGCGCAAATACTGCCACCACAGCCATGCCAATCCAGCGCAGCCAATTGGTAAAGGCTAAAAGTTTTTCCAAAAAACCTTGTCCATAACGGACATTTTCTACTCCCGGGATTTTCTCCACTTGGGAGGCAATGTCCTTAACCAAATTGGGATCAGTGGCGATTATGGTGATTTTATCGGGGAAGGGATTTATCCCTCCCAAATCCTCTAACAGCGATGTTGTATTCATTGACTCTTGAAAATCCCACAAGGCCTGTTCTTTGGTGGTAAGAGTCACGCTTTCTATACCCGGCAAATTCTATATTCTATTTTGAATGGCGGCAACTTGCCCGTCATCTAAATTATCGTCCAAAAAAACAGCAATCTGTACCTGTGATTCAAAAGTTTTGGCAATAGTGGTAGCATTGGCCAGAAAAATTATGGAGCTGCCCAAAAGAATTAAGGAAATTGCTACGGTCAGAATTGAAGCCAAACTGAGCCAAACGTTTCTTTTTAAGGAAACTAGGCCTTGAGCTAAAATATATTTCAAGGAATTAAATGCCAATGCGTACTTCCTCCTCTGCTCTGTCTTCGACAATCCTTCCTCCTTCGACCCGTACAACCCTTTTATTCATTTGCTCCACGATATGAAGGGCATGAGTGGCCATAACAACAGTTGTGCCATACTTATTGATTCTGTCCAATATCTCTACAATCCCCCAGGCAGTATCGATATCAAGATTCCCGGTAGGCTCATCGGCAATTAATAGCTCAGGACGGTTGACTAAAGCTCTGGCAATACAAACTCTTTGCTGTTCGCCACCCGAGAGTTGGGCGGGAAAAGCATTTGCTTTCTTGCTTAATCCCACTAAATCTAATACACTTAAAGTTTTTTCCTTGATTTCTTTTTTGTCTTTAGCTATTACTTGCAAGGCAAAAGCCACATTTTCAAAGACCGTTTTGTTGGGCAATAATTTAAAATCCTGAAAAATAACGCCCATATTTCTTCTCAACGCTGGTACCTGGCGGTTTTTTAGCCTCACTAAATTGATGTTATTTATAAAAACCTGACCCCGGGTAGCAATCTCTTCTCGATAAAGCAGTTTAATCAAGGTGGATTTACCTGCTCCGCTGGGCCCGACTATAAAAACAAATTCACCCTTGGCAATATCTAAATTAACACCTATTAGAGCTCGCGCTCCATTAGGGTAAATTTTCGACACATTCCTTAACTTTATCATTCTGCCCTCCTAACAGGTTATATATCTTTATGCCTATGAGACCATTTTGCTTTTCTTAATCTTCGACAAAGTACTGTATTTTCCTGTTAGCTAAGACTAGAAAAATTAAACATTTAATAAAAAAGTAGAGAGATTAACATAAAATGATTTTAAAAACAATAAATGTAAAAGAACCCTGGAGCAGGGTTCTTTATCAATAATATTGTGTTCCATTTAAATTAATTTTTCTATTTTGATTAATGTTTTTAATTAATGTCCGATTTTTCGTTTTTTCTTGCCAGTACTGACTTTACCGCTTGAATTATATGGGCTGAAGTCAGACCGTATTTTTGCAATAATTCCTCAGGACTGCCCGATTCGCCAAAAGTGTCTTTTATTCCTACCCGGTAAAGGGGAACAGGATAATGTTCGCTCAAGACTTCAGCTACCGCACTACCCAATCCGCCGATAATATTATGCTCTTCAGCCGTAACCACAGCCCCGGTTTGCCTGGCGACTTTTAAAATGGTGTCTCTATCCAGAGGTTTAAGGGAAGCACAGTTGACAACCGTTGTGTTTATCCCTTGGGCGGATAGCTCTTCAGCGGCTTGCAAAGCTTCGGCCACCATCAAACCGTTGGCGATAATAGCCGCGTCTTGGCCTTCGCGTATTACATTGGCTTTGCCGATAACAAAATTATAATCATCAGTAAATAACACCGGTACTGCCAATCTTCCCATCCTGATATAAACCGGCCCCTGATAAGCGGCAGCTGCTAGGATGGCCTTTTTGGTTTCCGTTGCATCCGCCGGTACCAGAACCGTCATGTTAGGCAATGATCTCATCAAGGCCAGATCTTCTATTGCCTGGTGGGACCCGCCGTCCTCTCCCACGCTAATGCCGGCATGTGTGGCGGCTATTTTGACGTTCAGCCGGGGATAAGCCACTGAATTACGAATTTGTTCAAAAGCTCTCCCCGTAGCAAAAATCGCAAAAGAACTGGCAAATGGTATTTTACCGGTTGTTGCTAAACCGGCGGCAAAACCGATCATATTCTGTTCTGCAATGCCCATGTCAAAAAACCTTTGGGGAAAAGCTTTTGCAAAATCTGAAGTTTTGGTGGATTTGGCCAAATCGGCGTCGAGTACAACAATATCGGGATTATCCTTGCCAAGTTGAACCAAAGCCTGCCCGTAAGCTTCCCTTGTTGCTATTTTCTTTTCTTTTTTCCAGTCAACCAGTAATTCAGCCATTTCTATTCCCACCTTTCAACTCAGCCAAAGCGGCTTCGGCTTGTTCCGCACTGGGGGCATTGCCATGCCAACCAACTTGGTTTTCCATAAAAGAAACTCCTTTGCCTTTTACTGTTTTGGCAATGATAATGGTGGGTTTTCCCACAAAATTTTTGGCTACTTGCAGGGAAGCCGTCAATTCTTCAATATTATGCCCGTCCACTTCCAATACGTTCCAACCAAAAGCCCGCCACTTATCAGGCAAGGGTTCCAAATTCATAACATCTTTTACCGGGCCGTCAATTTGCAGGCCGTTATGGTCAAGAATTACCAAAAGGTTATCAAGTTTATAATGAGCGGCAGCCATTGCCGCCTCCCAAACTATTCCTTCTTCCGCTTCCCCATCACCCAGCAGGCAATAGACCCGATAGTCTTTATTGTCGATTTTAGCGGCCAGAGCCATCCCTGCAGCTACGGAAATACCATGTCCCAAAGATCCGGTCGACATGTCTACTCCCGGGACTTTGTTCATGTCCGGATGCCCCTGAAGAAAATGCCCTGTTTTTCTCAACTTAAGCAGCTCCTCTTTCGGGAAAAATCCCTTCTCGGCTAAAGCCGCATAAAGAACAGGAGCGGCATGTCCTTTGCTCAAAACAAAGCGATCCCTTTCAGGCCAGTTTGGATTCTGAGGATCCACTCTCATTTCAGAAAAATAAAGTACAGCTATAATATCTGCAGCTGACAAGCTTCCCCCCGGGTGCCCGGACTTTGCAGCCGCCAGCATTGTTATTATATCTTGGCGTATAATGCGAGCCATATCCTGTATATTGGGCATATTATTTCCTCCTTTTATTATTTTGTTTCCTTTTGGGCCTCATTACTGCTGCCCGGTCGGCCGACCCTGTTATGACAACCGAGTTTATTTAATTATGTATCCACCAATCTACTTTGCTTGGCCCGCATTTAACTGCAACCAGGCCGAAATAAACTGGTCAATCTCTCCGTCCATGACAGCATTAATATTGCTGGTTTCGACATTGGTCCGATGATCTTAAACCATATTGTAGGGATGAAAAACATAAGATCTAATTTGGTTTCCCCAAGCAATATCGGTCAGTTCGCCGCGTATTTCCATCAGCTCGTTTTCTTGTTGTTTTCTTTTTAGTTCCAATAATTTAGCCTGGAGAATTCGCATACAGTGGGCTTTATTTTGTATCTGGGATCTTTCGCTCTGGCATTGGACAACAATTCCTGTAGGAAGATGGGTGATCCTTACTGCGGAGTCAGTTTTATTCTCATGCTGGCCACCGGCGCCTCCCGAGCGGTAAGTATCCACTTTTAAATCTTCCGGATCTATGGTTATTTCCATATCTTCATTAACTTCCGGGATAACATCCACCGAAGCAAAAGAAGTATGCCGCCTTCCGGAGGCATCGAAAGGGGAGATCCTAACCAGGCGGTGTACACCTTTTTCGCATTTGGCGTACCCATAGGCATTGTCACCAACCACGGAAAAGGTAACGCTTTTTATTCCGGCCTCTTCCCCCGGCAGTAAATCTAAAGTTTCAACCTTATATTTATGGCGTTCCGCCCATCTTACATACATACGGTACAACATTTGAACCCAATCCTGGGATTCCGTACCGCCTGCTCCCGAGTGCAGGGTTATAATAGCATTATTGCGGTCATAAGGACCGCTTAAAAGAATTTCCAGCTCCAACTGGTCAAAACGGTTTTCTAATTCCTTGATCGTCTGCTTTATTTCTTCTTCCTGGGATAGATCTTCCTCTTCCATAGCCAGTTCCCAAAGAAGGATGGTATCTTCTATTTTTTGCTTAAGTTCATTATATAATTCCACTTTATTTTTCTGCCGCGTCAATTCCTGCATTACTTTCTGAGCCTGGGCTGGATTGTCCCAAAATCCGTCTTTTTTGATTTCTTCTTCAATCTGGTTTATTTTAGCTTCTCTTCCGGCAACGTCAAAGAGAAACCCTCAAATCTGCCAAACGCATTTTTAAATTTTCAAGGTCTTTTTTCCAATCCGACAGCATTTTACCACTCCTAAAAATTGATTTAATATCAACAACAGTTTGTCCGTTTCCGGCCATATTTTTCAATTTATTTATTGGCTCCGCAACACTTTTTATATTTTTTGCCGCTACCGCAAGGACAGGGATCATTACGGCCGATTTGTTCTCCTACCCGACGGGGGGTTTTCACCGCTTGTTGATCCTCATAGCGGTTCTCGGAAACATTTCGCGGTTGTTCCGGCGCTTGGCCGGTAATTTTTGGAGTTACCCGCATAATATAAGTAACCACGTCTTCCTGGATGGCCTCAATCATGCTTTGGAACATATCAAAGGCTTCATTTTTATACTCAATCAATGGATCTTTTTGCCCGTAAGCCCGCAGGCCGATGCCTTCCCGCAAGCTGTCCATAGCGGCAAGATGATCTTTCCAACGGGTGTCAACAACCTGAAGGACAACAGCTCGTTCAATTTCCCGCATCAGCTCCGAGCCAAAATCTTCCTCCCGCTTTTCATATAACTCCTCAAAAGTATGGTAGAGAAGTTCTTCAATTTCTTCTTT
>JAAYII010000035.1 GCA_012523535.1 Peptococcaceae bacterium | reverse complement strand
GTGTTTAACCCTTCCCTTCTTCTTACACAAAGGCGTGTATGCAAAAAAGCGTGCACGCCTTTCTTTTTAGAGGCATTTCAAGCCGCAAAAATATAATTTTAAATTTAACCAAAAAAAATATATCAATAGAAAGGAGTATTAAAATGTTTGATAGCGGTGACACCAGTTTCATGATGATTTGTTCAGCTTTAGTATTCTTAATGACCCCAGGATTAGCTTTATTCTATGGGGGAATGGTCAGAAAGAAAAATGTTTTAAACACCATGATGCATAGTTTTATCATAATGGTACTATCTTCGGTGTTATGGGTGCTTATAGGTTACAGCTTGGCTTTTGGCCCGGATCACGGTAGTGTGATCGGCAGCCTGGAATGGCTTGGCCTCTCCGGAGTCGGAATGGAACCCAATCCCGATTATGCGGCCACAATTCCAGCCTTTGTGTTTATGGCCTTTCAAATGATGTTCGCCATTATTACTCCGGCCATAATTTCCGGTTCTGTAGCCGAACGTATGAGATTTCCCGCTTTCCTGGCCTTCATCAGCCTATGGCTAATAATCGTCTATTATCCTTTGGCCCATTGGGTTTGGGGAGTGGGCGGATTCTTAAGAAACATGGGCGCCCTTGATTTTGCCGGCGGCACTGTTGTCCACATCAGTTCCGGAGTCACAGGCTTAACCGCAGCCATTATTTTGGGTAAAAGAAAAGGCCTTGGCACAGAACCGATGCTCCCTCATCAGCTTCCCATGACGGTTTTGGGCGCAGGTTTATTATGGTTCGGCTGGTTCGGTTTCAATGCCGGAAGTGCACTCGGAGCCAACGGCTTGGCCGCAGCGGCCTTCGTAACCACCAATACTGCCACGGCTGCCGCCACCCTGTCCTGGGTGTTTACAGAATGGATTCATCGCGGTAAACCTACTGTTTTAGGAGCCGCCTCCGGAGCTATAGCCGGTTTGGTATCCATAACCCCGGCAGCCGGTTTCGTTACACCGATGGCCTCCCTCTTCATCGGTCTAATCGGCGGCATATTATGCTACTTTAGCGTTAGTTTGTTAAAACACAAATTGGGTTATGACGATTCTCTCGATGCCTTTGGCTGCCACGGCATAGGCGGAATCTGGGGATCACTGGCCACAGGATTGTGGGCTACAACCTCAATCAATTCCGCCGGGGCAGACGGGCTATTCTACGGAAATCCCGCTCAACTGGGAATTCAAATTGTAAGCATTGCCGCAACAATTTCCTTAGCCGTCATAGCAACAATAATTATCCTCAAAGTGGTCGGAGCATTCACCCCATTGCGGGCCAGCTCTGAAGAAGAAGAAACCGGCTTGGATTTGACCATGCACGGGGAAGAAGCATATCCGGACACTCACGAACGCAAATTGTTACCCTCGCCGGCACTGAATTTATCTTCTCACAAAGCTATAATCAATCAATAGCGCAGGTGATGGCAGTAATCTACGTTATCAAGAAAAATATCCTCACAAGTATTTAATAAGGCTATAAAGGAGCATACTTTTCCATTATCTTTTCCGCCACCCTGCATCCATCAACTGCCGAAGACATTATCCCCCCGGCATATCCTGCGCCTTCCCCAACAGGGTAGATTCCCTGTATGTTGGATAAGTAATTATCATCCCTTTTTATCCTGACAGGGGAAGAGCTCCTGGTTTCCACACCTGTTAAAACACTGTCCGGCATGGCGAATCCTTTGATTTTGTTATCAAAATACAGAATCGCTTCTTTCAGCGTTTCGACAATATAATGGGGTAAGCAGTCCTTAAGTTGGGCAAAAGTAACGCCCGGCTTATAGGTCGGTCTTACCCCACCCCATTCTTTACTGGAGCGGTCAGCAAGAAAATCCCCTGTAAGCTGAACTGGAGCCCGGTAATTCCCTCCTCCAAGCTGAAAGGCCAGGCGCTCCCATTTTCTTTGAAATTCAACGCCGGCCAAAGGATGATAGCTTGGAAAATCCGCCGGTTCAACCCCAACCAATAAAGCTGAATTGGCGTTTTCGCCATCCCTTTGATG
>JAAYII010000034.1 GCA_012523535.1 Peptococcaceae bacterium | reverse complement strand
CATTCGGAGGGGGGAGTTGTCCCTTTATCCTCTTCCTGGACCAGAAAGCCGCCGTTAACGCTGCGAATTTTCCAACCCCGGGTAATGTTGCCGCCTTCTTCCGCGCCGACTTCCACAAGCCTTAAGTTGCTTTTGGCCGCCAAAATTTCCCTGGCCGCCGGACTGAAGCCCGGAGCGACAATCACTTCGAAAAACCTGCCTTGAATAGCTTTGGCCGTATCTTCATCCACAATATCGTTACAGGCAATAATGCCGCCAAAAGCGGATACGGGGTCACCGGCCAGGGCTCTTTCATAAGCTTCCAGAACCGACCGGCCCAGAGCGGCACCACAGGGATTGGTATGCTTGATAACTACACAGGCCGTTTCCTTAAACTCGTTCACAATTTCCCAGGCGGCATCCATGTCCATCCAGTTATTATAGGACAGCTCCTTGCCCTGCAATTGCCGCCCGTAAGCCAAGGTCCCCTTGCCCGCTTCGGGGTCAAGATAAAAAGCTCCTTTCTGCCCCGGGTTCTCTCCATAGCGCAGGTCCTGGAGTTTGGTCACCGCCATTCTTAAATTCCGGGGGAAGAACGCATCCGGATCAAGCTGCTTCTCCAAATAGCCGGCAATCAAACGGTCGTATTCCGCCGTATGGGCAAAAGCTTCAGCCGCCAATTTCATGCGCTGGGCCAACGGCACTTCCCCCTTCTCGGCAATGCCGGCCAGGACTTGCTCATAGTTGGCGGGGTTGACCACAACGGTCACCCTGTTGAAATTTTTGGCTGCCGCCCGCACCATGGTGGGACCGCCGATATCGATGTTTTCTATCGCTTCTTCCAGAGTTACATCTTTCTTGGCAATGGTTTCCCGGAAAGGATAAAGGTTGACACAAACCAAATCGATAAATTCTATCCCCGTTTCCTCGCATTGAGCACGGTGCGCAGCGGTATCCATCGCCAAAATGCCGCCATGGATTTTCGGGTGCAGGGTTTTCACCCTGCCGTCCAAAATTTCAGGAAAACCGGTAATTTCACTAATGTAAGTCACTTCCAGGCCGGCTTCTTTTAAAACCTTATAAGTCCCGCCGGTGGATATCAATTGGTATCCGTATTTGACCAAGCCCGAAGCAAATTCAACTATACCTGTTTTATCCGAAACACTGAGGATCGCCCTTTTTGAGGCCATACCACTACCTCCAAAATTTTAATATCTCATGTTTATTTTTTTTTGCTTATATCTCCCGTTTTTTTATATCTCCTGCTTTTATTTTTTATTTATATCCTTGTTTTTGTCTTTGTTTATTTCGTTTATGTATCCTTGTCTGGGGTTTCCTGTTTATATTCCTTGTTCCGATCTATACCCCTCGTTAATGCCATTTGTCTATCCTTTGCCGTTTTATCAGGAGTCGCGGAAAATAATAACCCTCCTGCCCTGGCGTTTGACCCTGCCTTCGGCAATAAGCCTGACAGCTTCGGGATAAATCTGGTGCTCCACTTTCAAAATGCGCAAGGACAGGGACTTAACATCATCCTCCTCATAAACCGGCACTGCCTGTTGCAAAATTATCGGGCCCGAATCTACCCCCTCGTCCACAAAATGCACCGTGCAGCCGCTCACTTTAACCCCGTAATCCAAGGCCTGTTTTTGAGCATTCAAACCGGGAAAGGAAGGAAGAAGAGAAGGATGAATGTTGATAATCGGGTATTCGGCCCGGCGAATAAAATCTTTGCTAAGAATTCTCATATAACCGGCCAGAACCAAAAGTTCCACCCCAAGCTCTTCCAGCCAGTTTAAAATATCCGTCTCCTGGTCCTTTTTACTTTCGTAGCTTTCCATGGGAAAGGCCCTGGTCGGGATTCCGGCCTGGTCCGCAATTTCCAAGGCCATGGCCTTAATATTGTCCGAACCGACGCCCACAATGTCGGCTTTTAAAGTACCGCGCCGCCAATGGGTAATCAATGATTGCAGGTTGCTCCCCCTGCCCGAGGCCAACACCGCTATTCTCATAGATATTTCACTCCTTGCCCGGGAACCACCGTACCGATAATCAACGGTTCCTCACCCATTGTTTTTAAGATCTGAAAAATATCCTTTTCCTCTTGAGGATGGGCAATAATTATAAAACCGATTCCCATATTAAAAGTCCTGAACATTTCCTCCCGCTCCACTTGCCCCCTTGTTTGCAACAGCTTAAAGATCGCAGGGGGCTCCCAGCTTGATGTCCTGATCTCCACACCCAATCCCGGAGGAAGAATGCGCGGGATATTCTCGGTTAAACCGCCGCCGGTAACATGCACCATTCCCGGCACCCTTATTTTCTCCAACACAGCCAAAACCTGCCGGACGTAAATCCTGGTCGGAGTCAGCAGAACCTTGCCCAGGGGCTCTCCCAGTTCCGGCCATACTTCGCTCAAAGGGCAACCTTCGAAAATCTTTCTGACCAGGGAAAAACCGTTGCTGTGCAAGCCGCTGGATTTTAAGCCAATTAAAATATCCCCGGCTTTTATCTCGGATCCGTCAATCAATTGGTCCTGATTAACCACTCCCACACAAAAACCGGCGATATCGTATTCTTGTTCGGCGTAAAAACCCGGCATTTCGGCCGTCTCGCCGCCGATAAGGGCGCAGCCCGCCTGACGGCAGCCCTCGGCCACCCCTTCCACTATTTCAGCCACCCGGTCCGGAATCAGTTTCCCTACCGCCAGATAATCAAGGAAAAACAAGGGTTCCGCGCCTTGGACCAGCACATCGTTGCCACACATGGCCACGGCATCCTGGCCAATAGTATTATGGACACCCAAATCAAAGGCCAAACGCAGTTTGGTCCCTACCCCGTCGGTCCCTGCAACCAGGACCGGGTCCGGATATTTTTGCCTATCAATTTTAAATAAACCGCCGAAGCCTCCTATG
>JAAYII010000033.1 GCA_012523535.1 Peptococcaceae bacterium | reverse complement strand
TAATGATAATTGAAAAGGGTTTTTTCAATAGGATGAAAAAGGTAATGCCTATTAGGATGTTAGGTAATATAAGAGTGCGCTTATTGTAGCGGTGCATGGTATGGGCAATACCCAGGCGGTCAGCATTTGCTGGGCCACTCCCCAGCGGACGGCGGAAATGCGTTTGGCGGATCCCACTCCCATAATGGAACCGGATACTACGTGAGTTGTACTTACGGGGAGATGTAAACCGGGAAAGGCTGTTGCCGTCCAAATGACCAAAGAAGAGGATAAATCAATGGCAAAACCGTTAATAGGTTCAATTTTGAATATTTTGCCGCCCAAGGTATGAATGATTCTCCATCCTCCTGCTGCCGTGCCCAGAGCAATGGCCAAGCCGCAGGCTATTTTTACCCACAAAGGTACTTCCACATTGCTTTGCACACCGGCCGCTACCAGAGCCATAGTGATAATGCCCATGGATTTTTGCGCATCATTCGATCCGTGGTTAAAAGCCAGAAAGGCGGCGGAGAGGATTTGCAGCCGGCGAAACAAGTTATTGATCCTCTTGGGGGATTTGTTTTTAAAAAAATGGTAAAGAATTGTCATGATGATAAAGCCCAGACCTAATCCGATCAACGGAGAACAAATCAAAGCCAAAATAATTTTTTTCACACCGGAGATTTTCAGGATGCTGATCCCGGCCTTGGCTATACCGGCTCCCATAACTCCACCGATAATGGCATGGGAAGAGCTGCTCGGAATTCCGAAATACCAGGTTATAAGATTCCAGGAAATTGCGCCTAACAAAGCGGCGATCATAACCTGGGAAGTGGCAGCCTCAATGTTTATGATATCCTGGGCCACAGTTTTGGCCACGCCGGTACTGTATAGAGCCCCGACAAAATTGAGGCAGGCGGCCATAATGATTGCCTGTTTGGGTGGGATGGCCCTGGTGGATATGGAGGCGGCAACTGCATTGGCCGTGTCGTGGAAGCCGTTTATGTAATCAAAGATTAGGGCTAGGATTACTACAACGAAAAGAAGGATGTAAAGTTCAGACATATTTTAGTATGACTCCCTTTAAAGTGTCACTGAGATCTTCACAGCGGTCGATAGCATCTTCCAGGTGTTCTAAAATTTCTTTCCACTTAATAATTTCTATCGGGTTAATATCTTCTTCTTCAAACAGCTTGGCTACTTCCTGGCGGTAGAGCCTGTCGCCTTCGGTTTCGAGAGAGTGGATGCGGTCCGTATTGATCATAATATCTTTAAAATTTGTCTTGATGCTTGACAAACAATCAATAGATTCTTTAATAAGCAACACACAATCATTGAGAATTCTTATCAGTTCTCTGGCTCCATGAATAGGCTCGGTGGCTTTGTACATAATCATTCTTTCCAGTGCTCCCTGGATGAAATCTACCAAGTCGTCCATTATTGTGGCCAGAGAATAAATATCTTCCCGGTCCAAGGGGGTAACAAGGGTTTTGTTTAGTTTGACCATAATTGTTTTCGTTATCTCGTCCGCTACTTGTTCCGTCTCATTCAATTCCGCCATTTTTTCCGAGAGGGCGGAATGGTTGTCAATAGCCGAGCTAAGAATTAAAGAACTCTTAACAACCTGATCAGCGCTTTCTCTTAGTAGCACATAGAAATCATTTTCCTTTGCCTTCAGGTGTAACATAACCGATCCTCCGTCTAAAAGAATAGGAAAAAGATTATAAATTATATAAGTCAATTTACAAACAATTTATTATAGCATAATCATTATAAAAAAGAACATAATGTCTTCGTAAAATCAAGCAGAAAATTTACTCATTTTCGTAAAGATAAGGAGGGTGAATTCCGTTGATGTCCGGCAGGCCTTTAATTAAAAACTTATGTTTTGTCCTGGTTGTACTTATTGCTGCCATAGGCTTAATAAGAGCTGTTGGCCTGGTAAACACCAAACCTTTTGCCGAACCGGCGACCGCCGGATATTCCTCTGCCGGACAGCTGCTCGATCAATTGCAAAATGCGGTCCGGCAAGGGGGGATTATTGAACTGGAGGATGCTGAAATAAATTCCTTGCTGGGTTTATATGTGGAGCGGTATGGAGGCACAATTAAAGGGCAAATGTTTGACCTTGCGCCAATCAATATCAAATTGGGAACAGAGGATTTAACCATCCATTCCTCCCTCCTGTACAAAGAGCGGATAAATTTTGATTTTACGGCCCAGGGCAGGCTTGATGTCCAGGGAGATCATGTTGTATTTTCCCCCACAACATTCAAGCTGGGCCATATTTTGCTTCCTCAAAAGATTGTCTTAAACAAGCTAAGCGGCTATCCGGTAATAAGTGTAGAGGACGAAAAGATTATGATACCCAAGAAATACTTCCCCGGGCGCTTGGAAAGAATCCAGATCAACAACGGGAAAATGATAATTGAGTTTCAAGGGTAAAGGACCCTTGCCACAAGGACCCTTGCAACACAAAAAAGGGCCGTTGCAATGATTGTTTCCTCGCAACGGCCCTTGTGATTTCGACTAAGCTTTTAGTGCCGAAAAGTCGATAATATATTAGCGATATATATTAGTAAATAATAAATGAGTAAATCTTGAACTTCTTTCAATTTCTAATATGTTTTTAAGATTAAATTGCGATAATACACAGTTGTTTCC
>JAAYII010000032.1 GCA_012523535.1 Peptococcaceae bacterium | reverse complement strand
TTCGTTTAAAGGCCTATTTGTCAAAATGTTAATTAAATTAATAGTGCCAAACAAGACTAAAGGCCGGGTCAAATTTTGTTTGGTAGGGATATAGTATGTATTCTTAAAAATATACTAGTATAGGACTAAAGTACAAAGGGATTTCTGCTAACATATAGAAATAATGTTGTAAAATTTTTCCTATAAATGCGAAACGGGTTAGCTCGGCTGTGTGGATCAGGAATTTGAAAAAAGCTGCAGATGAAGAAATAAGCTAGATCCGCAAGGCTTAGGTGACAAAAGTAATAAACTCAAGGAGTTTAAAGATGAAGATTAATATTTATAAAAAGGCGGTTTTGTTCTTTATTCTGCAGTCATTATTAATAATCGCAGTATTATTAAATGAATACAATTTTGTGGCCCGGTTTTCTTTTCTTCAGTTTTTACATTTCGAACAACTTGATTTGGTGTTTGGGCACCTGATTTTATTATTAAACTTGGCGGCTATTGTTGTTGCCAGGTATTTGTACATGAGGGGGGAAGAGGCCCGGCGTTTAAACGTTGTTCCCCAAAAGCTTGCCAATATGTCGGAGCAAAACCGTTTATACCGGCAGCACCACCACGATTTAAACAACCATTTAACAGTGATCATAGGACTGGTTCAACTGGAAAAATACCAGGAGCTAAAAAATTACTTGAAATTTTATTTTAATAACATTAATAATACTTACTTTAAAGTTGAGTCGGGGCTTGACGAAATCGATGTTTTGATTTCCTCCAAAATTGAAAGTGCCAGGATGAAGGGGATTAAAATAGATGTTCATCTGGGGGCTAAGATAGAATCCGGGAAAAAGAACACCTTTAATCTGGTGACGATTTTGGGCAACATCTTGGATAATGCTATTGAAGCCGTTCAGGATCTGGAACAGTCCAGACAAAAAATTTGTCTTTCTATTGAAGATGATCCTTCGCATTACATAATTACGGTTAGCAACCCTACGCTCGCTGCCGAATCTATCCGACCGGAGCAATTATTAATGGAAGGTTTTAGCACCAAAGGAGAGGGCAGGGGACAGGGCTTGTTCATTGTTAAGAACTTGGTGGAACAATGGGACGGTAACATCTCCATCAAGATCCAAGGAGACCAGTTTGTAATTCAAATCAAGATTCCCAAACATAAACTACTGGAGGAATGTTAGGGTTGCGGCTTTATTTAGACGGTTTGCCAAATTCGCAACCGTTTGCGAATTTGAGTTAAGGCCTGGCTTAAATCAACATGATTATTATACTGTTAACCTCTGAATGAAAGTTATATCGTCCCAATAGCATGAAACTATATTCCCCGAAGGTGCGGAAATGCTCATGCTATCGGGACGACAAGTACACTTCAAAGCGAACGGAGAAGGTTAGTAACCATTGCTTTATTAAAATTCAGCCTCCCGGTGGGAATAAACGCAACGGCTTCATGACTTATTGACAGAAGCTAGAGTATTAAATCTACATTTAATATTTCCGGTTTTGAAAATATTGATTCGAACCAAGTGCTAGGGTTGCTAGGGTATCTAATACATACTATTGGGGAGCCAGGTGACAATTCCTGGGAAGAAATAACACACAATTAAAGTTAAAACTAGCATACAAAGGAAGGGAACAGTACTTCTAATGACAAATGTTTGCGGCATTTTAGTAATCCCCTGGATAACGAATAGGTTCAAACCAACAGGTGGGGTAAGTAGCCCGATCTCTGTTCCAATAACATAGAAGACAGCAAACCATAAGGGGTCAATACCAAGAGCCATTGCAATCGGGAATGTTAGGGGAACCATGATCATGGTTATGGATACACCTTCCATAAACATGCCAAGAATAAGGATAATTACTAATACTATGATTAAATAAATGGGAGCAGTCATATTGATAGACTGGACAAAATTCAGGAGAACATTTATAAATTGGCTTTGGGATATTACTTTTCCATAAATTGAGGCCCCGGCCATAATTAGGAGAATCATTAAACTTAGTCCAAGACTGGAATGTATAGCATTCCAAATTTGTTTCCATCCCATGGTTTTACTTATCAAACCACTTATTAAGGCGTAAACAACAAGTATTCCGCCTGCTTCGGTAGGAGTGAAGGCGCCAAAATAAATACCTCCCAGGATAATCACGGGAGCCAACATTCCCCAGAATCCGGATTTAAGGCGAGCAAGTCTTTCTTTAGCGGTAAAACTCATGGCTTCATCCTGTGGTTTCCCCTTTAAAAAATAGGATCGAACAATCGCATAAATAATATAAAAGCTAAAAAGGACAACAGCGGGTCCAATTCCGGCCATGAATAGTTTACCAATGGATACTTCTGTTAGACAACCATAAAGGATAAAGGCATTAGAGGGAGGAATTAAAGTCCCCACAGTCGCACCTGCCACAACGCCAACTGCTAATGGTTTGTAATACCCCCTGGCAAATAGAAGCGGCAAACAGATAGTACCAATTGCAGCGTGAGCGGCTACGCTAGAACCTGTTATGGCGCAAAAAAATGCACCGGAGATAATCGTGGCCAGTAATAAGGGACAGGGTAATCGAACAAAAAGAGTTTCTATAAAGCTAAATAATCTCTCGGCTGCCTTACCCTCACTCATCAACATACCTCCGAGTATAAAGAGAGGGGCTGAGGTTAGTGACCAGGAATTCAGCGAATTAAACATGATCATAGGGACTTGCAGCAATTGCATATTACCATACAATAAATACAAGCCAACAACTCCAACAATTCCTAACGAAAAGGCAACTGGGACACCACAAAACAAGACAATTAACAATAGTATGAACATGGCAGCTATAGGGTGCAGATATAAGACTGAGAAGATACCAACAAGTATTAACAGAATCATGATTAGGCAAAATGTCAAAAACTTTTTGGGGGGAATGGATAATTCTTTGATTTCGGTAATTGTTTTGACCAAATCCTTAAGAGCTTGGATAATCAGCAGCAAGCAGCCAACAGGAATCACCATGGTCAAGACGCCCATCGGCAGTTTTAAGGTAGAAGTGGTACTTACAACACCATGGGCTAAGTTATTCGAGGCCCAATTAAATCCTTTCCAACCCAAGAGAACAAAAAAACAGATCATGACAAGATAGATAAAGATATCTAGCAATTTCTTTGTTTCCTTGGATAAAAGGCTTTTAATAATATCGACACTTACATGGACTTTTTCCCTTAGAGCATAGGCGGCTCCGATAAAAGCCATAATAACCATGCTAAATGTGGTAACGTCAAAAAGCCATGGAAGAGAAAATCCCAAGAATCTACTTAAGCTGTTGCAAAAAACGAAAATACCCAATAAAAATAACAATACGGCTGAGAATAATCCGGTGCCAGATACAACTTTATTAATAGCCAAATTTATATATTTCATTACAGCCTCCATTATCATTCGTTATTGACTAGTTAAGGAAACAGCGGTGATGCCATGACTTTTTAGGTATGGAGTCACCGCTTTTTCCTTTAAATGGATGCCTTAAATATATGTGAAAATAGGTAGGGGTAGTATTTTTTTGGCTATTTTAAAAACATTGCCAGTATTTTTTGTGCCAATTCACCTTGGCCAGCATCGGTACAAGTTTTAATGTATTGATCGTATGCCGGCTGACTTGCTTTTTTCCATATTGCTACTTCTTCTAGAGTAAATTGTTTTACTTGCATTCCTTGGGTTTTAAGAAAATCAGCGGCTTCTTGGTCTATACGTGCTTGTTCGGAAAAACCGGTGGTACTCATATTATTACTGGCCTCTTGAATACTTTGTTGGATATCTTGAGGCAGGTTTTCCCAGACGGCTTTATTGATGATGAGCATCCAAATTGAAGAAGCAGTGGGACCGCTAATATAATCGGCAACTTCAAAATAATTTCTGGACTTGGCGCTGTCAATACCGGACATAATGCCGTCAAGAGCGCCTTTGGACATAGCATCATAAGCTTCATCAGGAGTCATTGCCGCCGGCACTCCACCCCATGCTTTAATACAATCAAAAAATGGGTCGGATACGCCTCTGATACGAAGGCCTTTAACATCTTCTGGTTTATTGATTTCTTTGTTGCTTATTATGTATGTGTCGCTATAGGGTGCAAAGCAAAGAAGTTTAACTCCTATACTATTCAGTATTTCATCTGTGATTTTAAACATTTCATCTTGGTTCTTATTCCAAGAATCAAAACTGTCAACGACAAAAGCATATTCATTAAATGTTAACACTGGGCTATAGCCTGCAAAGTGGTTTAAGGACACAAAGCCC
Source organism: Peptococcaceae bacterium (assembly GCA_012523535.1). Taxonomy (GTDB): domain Bacteria; phylum Bacillota; class Desulfitobacteriia; order Desulfitobacteriales; family Syntrophobotulaceae; genus JAAYMU01. The sequence goes on along the minus strand of JAAYII010000032.1, from coordinate 139 downwards.
ATCTCACAGACTCCTTGGCTGACGGCATCTGCAGTTTCAGAGTGGCCAAAGAGTTGTCCACCAGCATAAAGGTCAATGTTGACCTTATTATTGGTTTTGCTTTTCACTTCCTCAATAAACTTAGGAAACAATTCGGTAT
>JAAYII010000031.1 GCA_012523535.1 Peptococcaceae bacterium | reverse complement strand
ATTCCCGGTAGACGGGTCCCGCCGTGTGGATAACGTATTTGGCAGGCAGATTGAACCCCGGCGTGATAACCGCCTCACCCGTTTTAATCGGTGCTAGTTTATTACAGGCTGCCTGGAGCTGGGCGGCTCCCGCCGCTTTGAATATTGCTCCGCACACTCCGCCGCCCATCTGCAGGCCGGTATTGGCGGCGTTGACAATGGCGTCAACTTCCATTTTCGTGATGTCCTGGCGCACGATAGTAAAGGGCATACCATCACCACCTCATCAATTCCTACTGTTTGCAATGTTTCTCCCGGCTTCAACTGAAATCCTGCTTCTATTGGCAATAGTTTTATCATCTTATCATAAGTTTTTTTGATATGTTAAATCCACTCGAAATTTTCGGCGCCTGCTCCCAGTTCGAAGTGATATTTGACAATCCCAAGTTCAGCGCCGGTAAAAATACCGTTATTGCAGGTAATCTTGACTTTGTTTCCATCCCCAAAAATTTTAAAGGCCTGCCTATTTATCGCGGTCGGAGCCAGAAGTGCCGCTTCCACCCCATTCTTAAACCATTCCGGTGCCTCCCCTTTATAGGAAGCCACCTCTTCCGGCCTCTTGGATTTATGGGGTACCCCTTGAGTTGCTCCATAGCCAATGGCAATAACTCCGATAATTTTTTCTCCATCGGCGACCTGAGATGTTGCTTTTCGGCTATAGGTCACACCTATCCACCAAGTATTAAGCCCCAGGGTCTGGGCAAAAAGCATTAAATCGGCACCGCAATACCCCAGTTTTTCATCCAGGTCCGGCGTATTTTTGCCGGAAAGAATTAAATAATTCTTTACCCCTTTGGCCAGAACCAATCTTAAGACTGCGTTAAACGGCCTTGTATCATTTACCATCAGTTTGATGGCCAGATCGTATCTGGCATTGTTTTCGGCAATTCTGGCATTGAGTTTTTGGATTATTTCCTCGGGCAGCGGTTTGTCAAGGTATTTCCGAACCGTGTGCCTAGTACGCATCGCTTCCTTCATTGACATTATTTCCTCTTGCATGAACCTTCTATTTAGAACCCCCTATCTAGAGTTGTATTAACTCTTTTGTTTCCTGCTTTTATCTATTTTTGAGATTGTATATCTGGCATCCTGTTTTTTAGACCCAATTGTTTGTGACCATGAGGTTAGTAAGCTACCATTGTCGGTGCTAATAAGTTGTTAAAACAACAATAATTCACAGGTTTCCGTCAAGGAAGTTATAAGCTTTTAATAAATCTGAAAAATTCATCATTTCTCCTCACTCTTTTCAGCATTTTCTCGTTCAGACCATACCATGGCGAAAAGGGCATATGATCATCTCATGTTATATAAACTTTTAAATTCTCTATCTCAAAACTGTTCCCTGAATATTTCTTATCGGTAGTTTCCGCCTTTAGCTCCACTCTTAAACCCGGCTTCTCGCCCGATTCAAAAGACAAGCGCGTCGTCCCCATGTCGTATGTAAGGCAGGTTCCAGTAAGTTCGGCTTTAGGGAACAGCCTTTGAATATAAGCCCAGGCTTCTTCGGAAAAATTTCCTTTCACCGTGGCCTCTTTTACCCCTTCAATTCCGTTGTCAATCGCATTGGGTACCATGTATGCTTTCATTTTTTCCATAACATCCGGACTGTCCAGTTCCCCATAACAAATTTGCAAATCGGTCCCGGGGATGGGAGCGGTAAAAATACTCCTCCAGGGCATAGTTTTCTTAAACAGGCCAAAAAACCAGCGAAATGAAACCCGCTCAGGTTCACTTACGGGAATTCCCCTGCTATTTAACTCTTCTCTTATTTCATCCAGCCTGTCGGTCATTAAGTAAATGGCGATTATCCCACGATGCCCCTTAGTATACTTTTCTGCCCAATCGGCTTTCCATCCCCCGCCGTCCTTATTCTTCAGCCACACCATCTCAAGATAATGCAATCCGATCCATATATTGGCCACCTTAAATCCTTTCGTTCCCTTTCCCCATGTCGGTTCAAAGGGGAAACCCAAAGGCTCGATCCGCTCCTTCAACTCTTTCAATTTTTGCATATCGTTATCAATATTTAACACGAAATGATCCAGTCTTATCACGACACTCCCCCTTAATTTACCATATTTTACATAAATTATTAAATTCAGTTGCAAAAAACTTGAAAAAACGGAAAAATTGTTACTATAATAACCTGAACGAATAACAACTAGTATTATTTTAAAGCAAAAACAAAAGAGATCACAGTGCTGCTTTCCATAATTTCACAGCTGTGATCTATAATCTTGTGAGGTGATTTTTGTGAATTTGTCAACAAAGGTTTCAAAATTGCGGGATATCATTAACTCCTCTGACAATATCGTATTTTTCGGAGGCGCAGGCGTTTCCACCGAAAGCAATATTCCGGACTTTCGAAGCGCCAAGGGTCTTTATTCCGAAGGCGCGGGAAAGAAGGGTTTTACCCCGGAAGAAATGCTGTCATACACTTTTTTCAAGACTTATCCCGAAGACTTTTTTGATTATTATAAGAACAAACTGATTTATAAAGATGCCCAGCCCAATAACGCTCATTTGGCCTTGGCCAAACTGGAACAGATGGGCAAGCTCAAGGCGGTTATCACCCAAAATATCGACGGACTCCATCAAAAAGCCGGCAGCAAAGAAGTACTGGAATTGCACGGCTCCGTCTACAGGAATTATTGTATGAAATGCCGCAAACAATTTACCCTGGATTACGTATTGGAATCCGAAGGGGTTCCCAGGTGCGACCAATGCGGAGGTATTGTCAGGCCCGATGTGGTTCTGTATGAAGAAAGCCTGAACATAGTTACTTTGAATAAATCCGTTCAGTATATTGAAAATGCAGAGGTATTGATTGTGGCCGGAACATCTTTGACCGTGTATCCGGCTGCAGGATTGATCAGATATTATTCCGGCAAAAACCTGGTTTTAATTAATAAAACCCCCACGCCATATGATAATAAGGCTAATTTAGTCATAAACGAAAGTATCGGTGAAACTCTCAAAGCCTGTGTAAAGTAATACGCCGGATCGGCCAAATTCGCAAACGTTTGCGAATTTGATTTCCATCGGTATCCCCTTTCAGATTGGGCATTCTTTTAGCTATCGGTCAGTTTGAGCAATTTATTTTGCTCATCTACCCTGAACCTGACAATTTCACGAATTAAGTCTATTGGCAGTGGTTTGTTGTGCGGAAACTGCACTGCTCCCTTCGAGGTTTTATAGCCGGATAACTTGTCTTTGAATGCCGCAATACCTTCAGGTTGTGGATAAAAACCAATGTGATTCTTAAATCCGGCAAAATGAACCAACCATTTTCCGTTCAAGTCATATGTGGGCATTCTCATACAAATTCGTTCGGTAGCCTGTGGAGCTAATTCATGATTATTTCATTTAACAGTCCAATAGTACCGGGATCATATACCTGTTCAGCAGGCAGCATGCCCTGATACCGGGCATTCAGTATAATACCGTAGAGGGCCAAAGAAAGAATAGGCCCTACCGAAGCAAGACCGATAATGCCAAAACTGTCTTCATTGCTTTGATGTTTGGACATAGTGGCAGCAATACCCAGACCAAGAGCCAAAATGAACGGAACCGAAATGTCACCCGTTGTGGCCCCGCTGCCATCAAAGGCCAGTCCCACAAACTCATCCGGAACAAATAAAATAGTAATAAAAGTAATAATGTATAATACGGCAAAGACCACTTTAATACTGTAATCTTTCATAATTCGATAAAGGGAAAAACCGACCATAACTCCGATTCCTAAACTCATAGTCCAGATAAATACCTTTTCATTAATGATGGGCATAATCATGTTCGTCTGTTTGGCCAAGACAGTTAAGGCCGGCTCCGCAGCGGTGGCAAGAAAACCGAAGACAACGCCGAATAAAATAATAAAGATCGCTTTATTTAGTCTGATCAACGATCCTCCCACAAGCTTGCCGACGGGAAGTATACTAATATTTAATCCGGCCAAAAACAAAGCTTGTCCCAAAACTACACTGGCATAACCGACAAGCAACTTAATATTATCCGCTTTATTTTCCAGGGGAGCAATAAAAACACAAACAATAACGATAATAGCCGCCAGAGATATGGAGGAAATAAAAACTTCCTTCAAGGTGTTTTTAAATGAGTTTAGAAAAATAATGAACTCATTTTTTATTTCGCCTTTGCCCATACAATCCCCTATCTCAGATAAATACTCATTCAAAATTAAGCAAGGAATTAACTTACTTTCATTATGCTATGAGATCCGACGCTTTCCTATTCCATCATCTTCAGCAATTCATATATGTCTTTTTGATCAATTGTACCATACTGACTTTATATTTTGAGTTCTTCCCAAATCACTAAACCGGAAAATCAAAATATGTATCCGGATAGGGCTCATCTTTCAATTTATAATGCCACCACTCCTCCGGATAAACTTCAAAACCCGCACTGACCATCGCGTCACGCAGGATATTTCGGTTTTTCTCCTGCTCCTCCGTAATTAAATCGGTACCGTGATGCGAGATTTCGCCAAAAAAGTCAAACCCGCTTCCCATGTCCAATTCTTCACCTGTGGCTATATCGACCAAAGTCAAATCCACGGTGCTCCCACGCGAATGGCCGGATTTTTCTGCAATATATCCCAGTTCAAACAGAACGGATTTATCCAAATCGGGATAGTATTTTTCCTTCATTTTAGTATCATCCAAATCCTGTGCCCAGCGTATAAAATGGTCAACTGCCCTTTGCGGGCGGTAAGCGTCGAAAATTTTAATGTAGTATCCCTGCTCATACAGATCATCAGCGGCTTTTTTCAGTGCCTGTGCCGCCGCTTTGGTCAGTATCGCTTTGGGCGCCTGATAACCGTCAATCACTGCACCGGCAAAATTGTCCTCACTAAAATATCGTATTTCGAGTATCGCGGTCGGAATTTCATCGGTTACATATACAAAGCCGGCGGGAAGTTGATTCAGGTTTGATATAACAGTCGAAGATACAATTGTTGCCGCTATTGCCAATAATACAATAACCCATATTATAAGCAAGTTTTTATTTTTTGCCTTTTCCGTATTCAACACAATATCACACCCTCACAAAACCTTATCCCTTAATTATTCGCTTGTTCGATGCTTTCATTTTAATTGTATCTATAGCAGAAACAGAAAGCTACTCCTCTTCCCTGTCCTGAATTTTATGGATGAAAAATGTTATAGCGGCAATAAGAATCGCCACGCCTGCCGCGATAAACAATATAGGTGCACTCATTTCAGCAATTTGTCCGGGATTGCTAAAACTCGCATTTTTCATTAAAACCAGAATGGCTGCAGAGACCAAGACGGCCAAAACTGTATTTAAAACCACTTTCAAAAGGGGCTTTTGAGTTTTGGCGGATGGTCCGACAAAAGCGTTCGCAGCTATTAAGCGAATCACGTAGATTCCGGAACAGATAGTCAGGATGATCATTATATTTGCCGGATAACTGACCCATCTGAACCCGAAACCATAAAGCCCGGCATCTATCAACAACAAATATACCAGCAGGATTAGTGTTTGGTTTCCAATTGAATTCCTTTTCTGTATTTGCATTTCATCCAAGCCCTTTTTATTCATTTCCTTGATCCTCCCAAAATAAATCGTTTAATGTCTTATCCAACACTTTACATATGGCAATACATAAGTTGATCGTTGGGTTATAGTCACCGTTCTCAATAGCATTAATCGTCTGTCTTGTTACACCTACCGCATCAGCCAGAGCCTTCTGCGACATATCTTTTGCCGCCCGTGCGGACTTTAGTTTTAAGTTTTTGCCCAAAATATCACCCCAATCCCTTATGCCTGCTTAAATACAGTGTCTCATATTTTTGATTATATGTCAATTATATTTTACATTAAATCTGATATATGTTACTTTGTAAAAACCAATTTCTTATGTACGGTTTTAAATTCAAGATGTTTTCACCAGGTCAAGTTTTAATAACACAAAAAAAATCCATCACTTTTTGCAGTGATAGATTAAAACAAAAATTAACATTAATGATCTCCATTGGGGCATTAATTGTTTTGGTGCTTTCCTTTTTTTAGTATATCACATTTTTAGTATATCACAATTTAATTTGTACTAATTAATAATTATAAATGCTTCCTAAACAGTAATATAATTTAAGATGTGAAAAACATAAATACAGGGATTTGTTTAAGGATGAGGAAAAAATATGAGCAAGTCACATAAAGCGCCGCCTATTATACGCGAGCCTTTTTCCTGCCAGCGTGACAGTTTAACCATTCGTGGCCATGTCTATCGCCGAGAAACAGGCGTTCTGCCAACCATAATAGTTTAGAGAATACCATTATGTAAGAGTCAAGAGGCATCTTGGAAAATTGAAAACAGTATTGCACAGATTTTGTTTTGCCAATTTTTTGGTAAAATAATTTAATGGAAGGACAAGAGTATTTGCCAGCAGCGGTAGCATCAGAGAGAGGAGGAGATCTCAGATGATTATTACACTCGTAAATGATACCTTTCATATAAACAACAATGGGATCACCATCTCAGCAATGCGGTTTGCCGAGGCCTTGTCACAATGCGGCCATCAAATCCGCATAATTACATGCGGCGATCCCTCCCAAAGCGGCAAAGACCCGGAGACCGGTTTTGAAATGTTTTATCTGCCTGAGCTCAAAGTCCCGATTGCCACCAGGTTTGCCCACAAGCAGAATACACTTTTTGCCAAGCCGGTTAAAGCCACCCTGGAAAAAGCCATCTCGGGATCCGATGTGGTACATATTTATCAACCATGGGCACTGGGAAGAGCAGCCCAGAGAATTGCCAAGCGCATGAACATCCCTGTAATCGCCGCTTTTCACATCCAGCCCGAAAACATTACCTATAACATAGGACTTAAACGGTTTCCCCTGGTCGCCCACTTGGTATACTTTTTGCTCTACCTGTTTTTTTATCGTAGGTTTTCCCATATCCACTGCCCGTCAAAATTTATAGCCGCCCAGCTCAGGAGCCATGGATATAAAGCGCGGTTGCACGTCATCTCCAACGGCGTCCACCCGGCCTTCTGCGCGCCCGACAAGCCCAGGGAACATACTTTTGACCCGATTAAGATACTAATGATCGGCAGGCTTTCTCCCGAAAAAAGGCAGGACGTCCTAATTCGTGCCGTCATGAAATCCCGTTATGCCGATCGTATCCAACTCTATTTTGCCGGAAGGGGGCCTTGGGAAAAGAAGCTTCGTCGCCTGGGAAGCGAGCTTCCCAACCCCCCTGTGTTCGGCTATTACAACCACGACGAGTTGATTAAGCTTATACACGATTGCGACCTCTATGTACACAGTTCGGATGTGGAGATTGAAGGCATCTCCTGTATCGAGGCCTTCGCCTGCGGGCTGGTCCCGGTGATTTCCGACAGCAAGCGGAGCGCGGCTTCCCAGTTTGCCCTCGGTCCCCAGCATCTTTTCAAGGCGGGATCCCCCGAATCATTGGCGGAAAAAATCGATTACTGGCTGGATAACCCACAGGAGCTGAAAGAAGCCGAGAAGAAATATATTAGCTTAGGAAAGCAATATTCCTTGGAACGCAGTATCAGAAGAATAGAAAAAGTATATTCGTCCATGTCCAATAAGAATCAAAACGAATACCATCGCGGCGTTTTTTTCAAACTCTTTACCCGTCTGTTCCAGATGGTAATAGCCTATCCCATCCTGCTGTTCTGGACACGCTTTGTATTGGGCGTCAAGGTCTATGGCAGGAAGAATCTTCGCGGCCTGAAAAGCGCCCTTACGGTATGTAACCACGTACACATGCTGGACAGCGTTTTGATCGGTCTGGCCTTTTTCCCCCGCAGGGTCGTCTTTCCCGCCCTTCCCCAGAACGTAAAATCCCTCTGGCCGGGCAAGCTGGTGTGGGTGCTTGGCGGTTTTTCCATCCCGGAAAACATTATGGAACTGAAAACCTTCTTTGACGAGATGGAGTTCCTTTTGATTAAAAACAACATCGTACACTTTTTTCCCGAAGGAGAATTAAAACCCTATGACACCAATCTGCGCACCTTCAAAAAAGGGGCCTTCCATCTGGCGGCCCAAGCCCAGGTGCCGATCGTCCCCATGTTAATCACCTTTGAATCCCCGAAAGGGCTGAGGAAAATCATACGCAGGAAACCGGTTATGCGGCTTCATATAGGAAAGCCAATATACCCGGTGGACACGGATCTCAAAACCGACTCCAAACTCAGGATGGAAGCTGTCCTCGAACAAATGGGGGATCTGGCCTAAAGTGAGAGACCTGACTTAAAGGCCGCTTGCAAGGCCTCAATCCTTTTCGCCACACTCTGCTTCACAATTTCACTGTTTTCTGTAATTATAGACTAAATAAATCTTGGTATATCTAAAATATAGAAAGGCTTAAGCGATCCTGCTTAAGCCCAATTTTTTTCAGATTCTTTTCATTTCGGCCGAACTTTCTGCAAAAGATCTTAACCCATTGTTCTAATCTATCCCCATTTCCTTCAGAATCTCATAAGGCTCGTGAATGATTTTTTCCGCGCCGATCGATATCAGATAATCCTCTTCTCGAAAGCCCCAACTAACCATAATAATATCAACACCCGCATTTTGCGCCGTTTGATAATCCACTTCCGAGTCTCCGATATATACCGCTTCATTGGGCTTGGCCCCAAAATGTTCTAACACCGAATTAAGACTATCGGGATATGGTTTCCTGCGCATACCCTCTTGGTCCCCCACTGAATAATCGAACAGGCCGTCGAAATACTCTTGGCAGAGTTTTTCTACGGCATAATCCGCTTTATTGGAGACAACTGCAGTCAGGATTCCTTTATCTTTAAGCTTTTCCAGCACTTCCTTGATTCCCTCATAGGGGCGTGTTTTCAGGGCGCAATGGTCTTTATAATATCGATTGAAGCTTGTAAATATTTCATCCATACTTTCGGCATCTGTGCCCTTTGGAACAGCCTGTTCCACCAGTCTGCGAATGCCATTGCCGACAAAGCTTTTTATCTCGTTCAATGACCTTTCCGGCATACCATAGCTTTTCAGGCAATAGTTCATGGTATCAGCCAAATCCTCAAGCGTATTCAATATCGTCCCGTCCATGTCAAATATGGCAATTCTATATTTCATAACCCACCCCGTTTTTTATAAACAAATGAAAATATATATGCTGCATAGCTGACGCTCGTCTACAAAGGCCTCAAGGTAAGGAATCGTTAATTGGGAAAAGTTTTATTTAATTGCTGCCAGCTCCGCCCGCTTCTTAATCAGCTGGGCGGCAATGCTGACGGCAATCTCGGCCGGTGTTTCCGCCGAAATATCCAAACCTATGGGAGTAGTTATGCGCTTAAAGTCTTCGTCAGTAAAGCCTTCCTTTCTCAGCGCCGCGAAAACTCCCGCCATTTTTTTCGCGCTGCCGATCACGCCGATGTAGCAGGCCGGTGTTTTGAGCGCCTGCGCCTGGGCCAAACGATCATTGGCATGGCCGCGGGTCATAAAGCAGACATAATCATCCTCCGTAATGGTTACATATTCGTTCAGACGGGCAAAGTCAACAAGATGGGTTTCTTCCACGCCGGGGAACAACTCGGGCCGCACAAAATCGGGACGGTCATCCAAAACAACACAGCGGAAATTAACCCTGGCCAGCACCGGGACCAGTTCCTGCGCCACATGGCCGCCGCCGCAAATATAAACCCGGCCTGCGCGAACCAAAAGTTCACAGTAGTATGT
>JAAYII010000401.1 GCA_012523535.1 Peptococcaceae bacterium | reverse complement strand
CAGGTGCCATGAAGGAAAGAAAATGGAAATTCGATACTTTGCAAGTCCATGCCGGGCAGGAGCCCGATCCTACAACCGGGGCCAGAGCCGTCCCCATTTACCAGACCACTTCCTATGTATTCCGGGACGCGGACCATGCCGCCAACCTTATTAGTTTGCAGGTAGCAGGCAATATTTATACCCGGATTATGAATCCCACCAATGATGTCCTGGAAAAGAGAATTGCCGCTTTGGAAGGGGGTTCCGGGGCTTTGGCTCTGTCTTCCGGGTCGGCGGCCATCACCTACGCGATTTTAAATATTGCCGGGGCCGGCGATGAAATCGTTGCTGCCAGCACACTTTACGGGGGAACTTATAATTTATTCTCTGTCACCTTGCCCAAACTGGGGATAAAAACTCACTTTGTCGACCCCGATAATGTAAAAAATTTCCGCCAAGCCATCACCCCGCAGACCAAGGCTATTTTCATCGAATCTATCGGTAATCCGGGAATCAATCTGATCGATATTGAAGCCGTAGCTGCTATTGCCCATGAAAACGGAATTCCTCTCCTGATTGACAATACATTTGCCACACCTTACCTGTTAAGGCCGATAGAATACGGCGCCGATGTGGTCATTCATTCCGCCACCAAATTTATTGGCGGCCACGGCACCTCGATTGGCGGCCTGATCGTGGACGGCGGAAAATTTGACTGGGCGGCCAGCGGGAGATTCCCCGGCTTTACCGAACCCGACCCCAGTTACCACGGTTTGGTCTATGCCGATTTGGGTCCCGTCGCCTATATTACGAAGGCGCGAGTCCAGCTTCTCCGGGACACCGGCGCAGCCCTTAGCCCCTTTAATGCTTTTCTCTTCCTGCAAGGATTGGAAACCTTATCCTTACGGGTCAAACAGCATGTCGCCAATACCTGGGATGTTGTCAAATACTTAAAAGACCACCCCAAAGTGGCCTGGGTAAACTATCCCGGACTGAAAGAGAGCAAATACTTTGACCTGGCTATGAAATATTTCCCTCACGGCCCGGGCTCAATATTTACTTTCGGCATTAAAGGCGGGTATGAAGCGGCCAAGAAATTCATTAACCATCTTGAACTGTTCTCCTTGCTGGCCAATGTGGCCGATGCCAAATCCCTGGTAATCCACCCGGCCAGCACCACCCATGCCCAATTGTCCCCGCAGGAACAGCTGGCGGCCGGCGTTACCCCGGACCAAATCAGGCTCTCCATCGGTATCGAAGACGCCGACGACCTGATTGCCGATTTGGAACAGGCCTTGGACAAGATTTAAAGGACAAGGTTAAAAGGACAAGATTTAATTAAAGGCAAAAATCTTATATTATAAAAAGCAAAAATCTTATATATTTATAAAAAAAACATTATTTATAAAAAAACATTAGTAAAATATTTAAGATTTTATGTTTATTTAAGATTTTGTTTAAGCAGAGCCTAGGTGCTCTGCTTAAAACTCTTATTTTAAGAAATAATTGTCCAACAAATTGCATTATTTTTTACTTTTTATTTACTTTAAAGCGAGGAAGATTAATATTTACTTCAAGCGAGGAAGCCCTAGTTTAATTGGGCTTCCTCTTTTAATTTTATTTTGATACATGTACCGAGTTGCAAATTCCCGTCTTCAATGCCCTGTGTTCCAGGGCTTGTAGGGATTGGGATGTACGAATTGGCAAAAGTTTGCGCTGCTTCATTTTGGCTTGTGTTTTGGCAAAAAATGTTATCCCTAAGCGGCTTTGTTCCATATATTATACTGCTGGATTATTTTACCAACGGAAAAGATGAGATCCTTATCATAGCCGCCGGTGATTATCTTGCGAGGAGGTGTCTGAAGCGGATGAAAAGCCATCATGTTCATGATTATTGCACTGAAACCACTTTTGACCAGGGGCATAGCCATAGAATGTATGGAGCAACCGGCTATGAAATCCCTTTCGGGAATTCCCATGTGCACTCTTATTATGGTGTTACGACGGTCAATAATGCCCATATTCATCATTATTCGGGAATAACCGGACCGGCAATTCCTTTGGCTGAAGGCGGGCATACCCATGAATACCAAGGGCCTACTACGGTTGACTTAGGCCATCGCCATTATTTCAAATCCTTGACGAGCGCCGAAAGATACTCCCGTTTTCTCTAAAGCTTTCCTTTTCCTATTGGCCGGAAGCAAGAGTGTCCATTGCGAAGCGTAAAAAGGGGTTCACGATAGCGGGGGGTTGAAGATTTAAGATTCCCCGTTGCGTGAGCCCCTTTATTTTATCGGAGCAGGAGGAAAGGGGGAAAAACCCTACTCCGGATCGTATAGGTCCTCAGTCGTAGTGTCTATTATTCTGGCATCCCGTTTGGCCACAATTTCACCGCTATTGGTCAGGAAGATGTTTTTGGCAATCAAAGTATCCATAACATCCTCCACTTCGCTTCTGGTTAGGCCGGGTCTGGGATTGGGAATAGTGAAGGTTGCGGTTTTGCCCAAACTGGTTAAAAAAGTCAGGCGCAGAACCTTAGAAGTAGTTATAGCCATAAACTATCCCTCCTATTCTTCGATGAGATCATAATTCTTGCGCAGAATGTTTTGCACTACAGGGTATATGCTCAGGCTGAATAAAGCGCTTACTACGTCGTAGACATCCTGATCACCGGCGTCGAATTTTATATCGTTAATTGTCTTTTGCCTGATAATAGGGCTGCCTGTCGAGCTCTCACCTGCTTGGTATTTCACGACTATTGCAGAGTTTAAAGGCACTGCGTTAATAGCCATTTGCCCCACTCCTTTTTAACTTGATACAAGCTGCGGAAACAGCTTGTACCATAGTTTATGAGCCCGGAGCAAAAACGGTTCTTATTAATTTTGAGAATTTTGGACTTGCCCCCAAGTAAGGAATTGCCGCCAGGATCCGCTGGACAGGTCTTTCACCTCCCCCCAAAGAATTCCATATGCTATTAAAAAGCAGGGGAAAGGAGCTTGTCCGGATGGAGGAAGTGAAAGTGGTAGAATTAGAGGAAGCGAAAGGGGTAGAACGGACACCCCAAGTTATTGCGGCGGAAATCCTGGCCATAAAGAGCCAAGCCCGAAAGATTTTGCTTACCAGTGCCATCGAGGTGGGACGGCGCCTGGCGGAAGCCAAGGCAATAATACCTCATGGGGAATGGCTCCAATGGTTGGAACAATCAGTGGGGTATTCCTGTAGAACGGCGGAAAATTTAATGCGCTTGTATGAAGCCTATGGGCAAAAACAGGAAGGTTTGGCAAATTCGCAAACGTTTGCGAATTTGAGTTATAGCCAAGCTGTTGTTCTCTTAGGACTTCCGGAGGCGGAACGGGAACAGTTCATCCTGGAACAGGATGTTGAAAATATGACTGTGCGCCAGTTGGAAAAAGCGATACAGGAACGCAGAGAAGCGCTGGAAAAGGATAGCCAGGTCAAAGCAGCAGCAAAAGAAGAAGAAAAAGAAGAAGAGAATTTAAAAAAAGCCATCCAAGAGCAGGAACAAAAAATGGCCAAACTCGTTCAAGAAAGAGACCAGCTCAAGAAGAAAATGGAAGTTTTAAGCAAGTCCCAGGCGGAGGCGGAGGAAAGAGCTGTTCGTCTGAGTCTGCAGTTAAAGTCTATGGAACAGGATACCAACGCCCAAGCCCTGGCCCGCATGAGCAGAAACCTGCATGCGGCTTATAACCGGGCCAAGGCCAATAAGATAGCTTTTCTTTATGAACTGATTGAGCAGAACTTAAAGGATTTCTTCAGGGAAATCAAAGATTTGGCAGCCAAAGAGCCCGAGACCTATGAAATCTACCGGGAAAAGATGATTAAGCTTTTGACGGACGGGCTGAGGGAGAAGTTGTAGGGAGTTGTATTAATTTGGTTTTATGTACGGCGATAAATTTTAAATTGCAGGAAAAGATCAATAAATAAAGAAATTTACAATTGTTATTATTCGGATTAGGAGTATTCTGATGGCAGCCCCTTCATTTGTTTTAGAGTATTTACCATTGCAAATAACCCTATATTCTATAGAAAATGCCAAGTTGCCCCCATTTTTAGGTTCTACCTTGCGTGGGGCAATTGGCCAGGCATTACTTAAAGATAAGCTGTTATATGATTTTCTTTTTAATAATAAAAGTTTAAGTCATGGGAAGAAAGACATCCCTAATCCTTATTTGCTAGATCTTCCCGATACTAATCAGTTTGAATTTAAGCCAGAAGAGGAATTAACATTTAAAATTCTTCTTTTCGGTGAAGCCTTTGAGTATACCCAGGCAATAGTCAATGCTCTAAAAGAAAAAGAGCTTGGCTTGGGAGCCGCCAGATATCCATTTAAATTAAAACAGGTTAAACACGAAATAGATCAACGAATCATATGGAAAGACGGCAATTATTATGAGGAGGCAGTTTGCAGCTTCCTTTTGCCTTATCGGACATTGTCAAATGTTACGAGGGTTATTCTTCGCACACTTACCCCTTTGCGTATACGCCGCAATGGTCAACTGCTAACTGATATAGACTTTGTCACCGTTATTCGCAACATTACTAATAGGTTGGCAACACTTACTTCCAGATACGGTGGTTGGGTAGATGAAGTTGAGGTTCAACGAATACAAAATCTTGCCTATCAGGTAGAGATAGTTCACAGTAATTTTGCACTTGTAGATCTGGCACGCTATTCAAATAGGCTGGGAGAAAAAATGGATTTTAGCGGCTTAATGGGCAGTATTGAGGTGCAAGGAGATTTAACACCTTTTGTACCATGGCTTTTTGCGGCGCAAACTTTGCACCTAGGGAGAAATACAACTTTTGGGATGGGTAAAATTGAGGTAGAATTTATTTAAAGATGATCCTTCGTAAGTAGTAATGAAGTTTAAT